>VGMU01000035.1 GCA_016866385.1 Bacteroidota bacterium | reverse complement strand
GGATTGGTTTTGAAATGCGCATCCGAACGATCAACATAGAGTTCGGCTTGGTAAGTTTTGCCGGGCTCCAAGAAGTCAAATTTCACAGCCCCTGTACGGCCTTCAAATCCATTCACATTGCCCACAAACCAGTGACCTGTGTCCTTCGCTTTTCTGGCAATAGTCAGGTAGTACCCAGGCTCTGCCTCCAGATACACACTCTTCTCCCAATCTAGGGCCACGTCTTTGATAAACTGGAAGGCATCGGGAAAGCGATTGTAGTTTTCCGGAAAGTCAGCTGCCATCTGCAAAGGCGAATACATGGTCACATACAGGGCAAGTTGGTTGGCCAGGGTACTGTTGACATGGGATCCGTTGTGCACATCCATTTCAAATACCCCAGGTGTATAGTCCATAGGACCACCCAGCTGCCGGGTAAAGGGCAAAATGGTCACGTGATTGGCCTTGCTTCCTCCAAAGGCCTGGTACTCGGTACCCCGCGCAGATTCATTGGCAATCAGGTTGGGCCAGGTACGGGCAATACCCGTAGGACGAACCGCCTCGTGTGCATTGACCATCAGCTTGTATTGGGCAGCCTTCTCCAAAGCGTACTGGTAGTGATTGACCAGCCACTGGCTGTAGTGGTACTCCCCTCGAGGAAGTATATCCCCCACATAGCCGCTTTTGACTGCCGGGTACCCGTAGGTATTCATTAGTTGGTAAGCCTGATCGATGTGCCGCTCGTAGTTGCGCGCGGAGGAGGAGGTCTCGTGGTGCATGATTAGTTGCACCCCTTTTTCCTTGGCATAGGCACTGATTCCAGGCAGATCAAAATCCGGGTAGGGAGTCAAAAAATCAAATACGTAGTCTTTGGAATTCCCAAACCAGTCCTCCCAGCCCACATTCCATCCTTCGACAAGCACTCCATCAAAACCATGCTTCGCAGCAAAATCAATGTACTTCTTCACATTGGCCGTAGTCGCCCCGTGGGTACCATTTGGCTTCGCCTTGCTGTAATCGCTAAGGCCCAGTTTGACCGCTTTGAAATCATTCGTGTAGGACCAGGAACTCTTGCCGGTGATCATCTCCCACCAGACTCCCACATACTTCATGGGCTTGATCCAGGAGGTATCCTCGATCTTGGAAGGCTCATTCAAGTTGTAGGTGATACGGGAAGCGAGCACCTCTGCAGCCTTATCGCTCACGATGATGGTACGCCATGGGCTTTGCGCGGGTGTATACAGGTATCCCTTGTCTCCTTGCGCATCAGGGGTAAGGTGTACTGAAAATACAAATTGGCTATCATCCAACTCCAAGTGAAGGGCCGGATAGTCAATCAAGGCTGCCTCGTGCAAATTGATGTACAATCCATCAGCCGTCTTGAGCATCAGAGAGGTCTGCACACCGGTATCTGAAAAAGGACTTTGCGAGGCATTTGGGGTGATGGCCTCCTTCATTTTGCCACGGATCTCGGACAACTTGGATTCCACGTAGTCGTACTCCTGGGTGTCGTAATCTCCAGGAATCCAAAATGCGGTGTGGTCACCGGTCATAGCAAACTGAGTTTTCTCCTCCTGAATGACAAAGTACCCAAGCTGGTCCTGTGCAGGAAACTCGTAGCGAAAGCCTATTCCCTCATTGAAGGCACGGAAACGAATGTGGATTTTGCGGCCGGAGCTCTTTTGAGTTAAACCGATCAGCAACTCATTGTAATGATTGCGAATCTGTGACTCCTCTCCCCATACTGGAGCCCAAGTTTCATCTAGTGAGGTTCGAGCACTATCAGTGATAACAAAGCCATCCAGCAGGTTGACCTCATCATTTTTCAAATCAAAACCCAAGACACTGGGCTGAATCACTGCCAGTCCCTTTCGGTCAAGGGTGTAGGTAGGCTCCCCCTTGGATCCAAGGAAAAACCGAAGGTTTACCTGCTGATCGGGCGACTGCAGCACCTGAGCATAAAGGGAAGTGGCCGACAGCAGCAGCAATAAGCACAGGCATACCCGCAGGGCCGAATTCGAAAGACAAGTTTTTGGAAGGGAAAAATTCATCGTAGTAAAATCAAAATTCCATTTTTAAGTATATTCCTTCTTCAAATCTACACGCAAGTATGGCCCTTAAAAAATATTTTTCGGAGATCCCTGTTTTTTTACTAGTGCTGGCAACTCTTTTCTCCTGCAAATCGAATAGCCAAGAGGAAGCAAACTTGAGTACTCCTCCACTTCCTCGCTTCACGCTTATCCCAACGGATACCTTCCATTTCAATAATTTTGTGGATTGCAACATGGCCGAGGCCTGGATAGGGGATACGTTACGAATTTTTCCAGGAAAATATGGGGAAGACCCCGTATGGGGATATGCAACAGACCTCAAATTTGCCTCTGGCCCTAATGCGGACGTGGTTTTTAGTACCGCTGCAGAAGCATATATTGCTCCAAAGCTTCCCAAAAATGCCCACACAGGCTCTCCAGGCCTCCACCGCTGCAGAAGCATATACTGCTCCAAAGCTTCCCAAAAATGCCCACACAGGCTCTCCAGGCCTCCACGGTGCCATCTGGTTTGAAACCGTCTACCAAGATGAAAAAGATACCTCCGGCAAAACGCTATACGCCATTTATCACAATGAAAATTACCCCGAAACCCTTCCTTACAATCCTCGCTCCGGGGAAGGTTACTTAGACAAACAATGGCCTTTAGGTCTTACCGACCGCATTACCCCGGCGGCTGTTCCCCGAATTGGGGTAATGAAGTCCACGGATGGAGGTTGGTCCTGGGACAACAAGGGTATCATGCTAGAAGACAAGCAGCCCCGACTCATCCTTAATCCTCACAACAGTTCCAAAACCTTCGCTGGAGGAGTAGGAGATCCAAGTGCAGTAGCTGTAGGAGAATATTTGTACCTCTTTTACGGAGAATATGGATATCCAGGAGTCTACGACCCCACTACCTATTCCCCGGATACGGAATGGTCAGGACAATGTATCAGCGTGGCTAGAATCAAGATTACTGACCTAGATAATCCACAAGGAAAGGCAAAGAGATGGGATGGGATGAGATTTGAAGCACCCTGGGACGACATAGGAGCACCCATCGCTTCCCTACAAATTCCTCGGGAAAAAGGAGGTGGGCCTGCTTCCTCCCAATCGGGTGGGTTTCATTGGGGTCCCTCGGTTAGCTGGAACACCTATTTGGAATGTTGGGTAATGCTTATGGGGCATGTGGAAGGGCAAAAATGGGTGGGAGACAAATTGTATATCTCCTTCAATCCCCACCGAGACTTGGGAGAGGGCAACAATTCTCAAGCTTGGACTACCCCAAAACTACTGCTTCAAAAACCTGGTCACGTGATTTGGTATCCTTCCCTACAACCCTTAGCCACCCCAGAAGATATTGCTGCCAAACATACTAGCATGAAGCTGGGCAAAAAAGCACGACTCTTTTTTAAATATTCCGATTTAGGAAGATACTTTTCTACTTACCAGATCGAGTTTGAAAAATAAGGAGTACATACTCCTATCTATCCCTGAGAGGCAGAAACTTCAAGGGAGGATTCCAAAAAGGGCAACCACTCTACTGCTTGTCGTGAGGCATAGGTGGCCAAAAAATAAGAAAGGGTAGGCGTAAAAGGAAGAGTCTGTAATTTCATTCCTACTTGCTCTAAGGTTTTGTCTCCTTTGGCCACATTGCATCGGTTGCATGCAGTTACCAAATTTGCCCAAGAGGTTTTACCTCCCTTGGAGCGAGGCACCACATGATCAATAGTAAGTTGCTTGGTACTTCCACAATACTGGCATTGACCTTTATCTCTTCTAAACAAATTGGCCCGGTTGAGGAGCACCCCTTTGTAGGGAATATGTTTGTATTGGACCAAGCGTATCACAGCCGGATAGGAAAAACTTCTCGAAACGGTCCTAATTTCCAATAGCTCATAGGAAGAAAGTAAGTTGGCCTTCTCCATAAGCAGCAACACCATAGCCTTCTGAACGGTGATTACCGCAATAGGAAAATGATCCAAATTCAACACCAAGACTCGCTTTTCCATATCCTAAGCTAGCAGCGTATACATTTCTATCTCCAACTGAGCTCCTGAGGATTTTTTAATATAACTTTCCCAAGGATATAGGTCTGTGATCCCCATCCTATGGTCCATCCAAAGTAGCTCATCTGCTCCCAAAACTGAGCTCCTGAGGATTTTTTAATATAACTTTCCCAAGGATATAGGTCTGTGATCCCCATCCTATGGTCCATCCAAAGTAGCTCATCTGCTCCCAAAAATAATCCTAAATAAGACTTCTTCTTCAGTGGATCTGAGGCTACAAGTACATCCCCTGGGAGTATTTCTTCTGGCTCAATTCGCCTGCCTGGAAGCTTTCCACTCACCCAAGAATATCCCCCTATTCCAAAAATAAGTGGAAAAGCATGCACCTCATCCAAACCAAAAATACTTCTTCCTCCCGCCTGAAAAGGAGCATGAAGAAATCGTAGAGCCAGCTCCACCAATTCTTCTCTGCTGGCTTTTTGTGCATGAGGCCTAACCGTACCTGTAAATCCTACGTGATCCTGCCAGTTAAAGAGCTCCTTTTCTGAAAAATGAAGCCTACTTCCAGGCAGCAAGTACACGCTGGCTCCTTGGTAGGAGATCGCTGCTATGGGGCTGGTCACAATTTGAAAATCCTGATGGAGAAAGACTTGGTAATCTGCAGCGGTGATTTCTTTGATTGAATTGGCCCAAACCCAGCCCTCCACCCCTGTATCCTCGTGGAAAGCTTGAAACCACTGTCGATCCGATGTCAAGCCTCGAAGTTGGTAGCACTCCCCAAAAAGTAATTGTGTGACTAGCGCCGAATCTATAGACGGCCTCAGGTACAAGGGCAAGACCGTTTGCCGGCAAATGCCAAAAGCATCAATCAAAGGCCATTCTTTGGAGCTCCCTTTTCGCATCTTTTTCCTTCAAATCCTGTCGTTTGTCGTGATTTTTTTTGCCACGGGCCAAAGCGATTTCTAATTTGGCCTTCCCGCGATCGTTGATAAATATACGAACAGGAATGATGGAAAGCCCCTTTTCGGCAGACTTAGTTTGAAGCTTTTCTACTTCTTTTTTCTTTAGCAGTAATTTTCTATCCCGCACGGCCTCATGGTTGTAGCTACTGGCCATGCTATAAGGAGCAATATGCATCTGTCGCACATACAATTCTCCATCAAAAAACATACAAAATGCCTCAGTCAAAGAAACCTTGCCCTCACGTATGGACTTGATCTCCGTTCCTTTGAGTACCAAGCCTGCCACATAGGTATCCAAAAATTCAAACTCAAAGCTTGCTTTCTTATTTCGAATATTGACAACCTTTTCAAACCTAGAAGACTTGGCAGACATCCTATATTTTCATTTTAGCCAAAGGGGCAATATCTAGACGAGCAAAGTCCCCCTTGAGGTATTTGTAATGTGCCGCCATGGCAATCATAGCGGCATTGTCGGTACAGTATTCCAATTCTGGGATATAAAGTTGCCACCCCTTCTTCCGAGCCAGAGCATCTAAGGCCATCCGCAATCCAGAATTTGCCGACACCCCTCCTGCTATAGCCACCTGAGTGATTCGGTACTGAATCATGGCCTCCTTTAATTTGATGAGAAGCATTTCAATTAAGCTGTATTGAATAGAAGCACAGAGATCGGCCATATTTTCTTGAATAAACTCAGGATTAGCTTCTAATTTCTCTCTAAGAAAATACAAAACTGCCGTTTTGATCCCGGAAAATGAATAATTTAATCCTGGCATCCTGGTAATGGGGAAGGCAAACTTTCTGGGATCACCATCCTTGGCATACCGGTCTATGAGAGGTCCGCCAGGATAGGGCAAGCCCAGCAACTTAGCAGTTTTGTCAAAGGCTTCTCCAACTGCATCGTCTAAGGTCTCCCCTATCACCTCCATGTCCAAGTAATCTCTGACCAAGACGAGCTGCGTATGACCTCCACTGACGGTGAGACATAGGAAAGGAAAACTCGGTCTTGGGGAATCAATAAAATGCGCCAGCACGTGGGCTTGCATATGGTTAACCTCAATCAAAGGTATATCAAGGGCTTTGGCAAAGGCCTTGGCGAAACTCAATCCTACCAACAAGGACCCCATCAATCCAGGTCCTCTGGTGACCGCGACAGCAGAGAGCTGCTCTTTGGTAATTCCCGAAGAACTCAAGGCTTGATGTACCACGGGAATCAGATTTTGTTGATGCGCACGAGAGGCCAATTCGGGCACTACACCCCCATAATTTTCGTGTACAGATTGTGTAGCCACAATATTATTGAGTACTTTGCCATTGACTATCATGGAAGCAGAAGTCTCATCGCAAGAGGACTCAATAGCAAGTATAGAAATATCGGTGATGCCCATTGGAAAATAAGGTCAAAGGTACGGATTTTTTACACAAAGCTCTCCGACTGGCAGCTTGGGTGGTTATTTCCTTGCTTCTCCTCTTTATCAGCTTAGCCCTACTCCTTCAAGTCCCCAAGGTGCAATTTTGGGCAGTGACTAAAGTAAGCGAATACCTCAACCACAACAGTAGTTTTCGCACCCAAATTGGAGGCATACGCCTTAATTGGTGGGACGCTCTGAGTTTGGAACAGGTTGCCATTTATGATTCTCATGACAGCCTCATGCTGGGGGCTGATCAAGTATACGCCGACTTTTCCCTTCTCTCCCTACTGCCTCCTGGAGAAACAGAAATTGACCAATTGCGTTCAGAAAATCTAAGGGTACATTTCATCACTCATCCTGGTGATAGTAGCCTAAATATCAACCTTTGGTTGAAAGAAATTTCCACCCTCCTGAGTGGCCCTCAAAAAACCCCAAGTACTGCGCGATTTGCAGTAAATAGCATAGAACTGAGGCATTCTAGCTTTGCTTACAGCGATCTCCGAGCGAGAACTGTTCCTGAAGGATGGAACTATACTAGAATTGCTTTCGACCAAATCGATGCCAATGCTAGTGATTTACAAGTCGATGGCCCAAACCTTGCCTTAAATCTTGATTTGCTTACTGGAAAAGAACGGTATACAGGCCTCAACATCAAGCAACTTAGTACACAAATCCAATACAAGCCAGAGAGAATTGAGTTGGCAGAATTAGATATACAAACGGATAAAAGTCGCCTTAAAAACTACCTGCTCCTAGAAACTATTGGACCCGAGGGATTTTCCGATTTTATACATCAGGTGCGGCTAACTGCTACTCTGGACGAAACCCGCCTCCACCTTTCCGACCTCAAACGCTTTGCACCTTCCCTACCCGATATCGAGGAGGAATTGGTGCTTAGCGGCAACTTTACCGGGCCAATTGCAGAACTAGAATCCAAAGAATTTTTGCTTAGAACAGGAGAAAAAACAGCCCTATTTGGATCCTTGTTGGTAGATGGGCTTCCAAACCTAGACAATACCTACATCCACTTGGATTTAAAAAACTCGGTAGTATCCTCCAAAGACCTTCAAGCCTACCTTTCTCCTAAAGTTCAACAGGAAGTGAACAAATTTAATCTCATTCGCTTCGATGCGGAATTCACGGGTATGCTAAATCGATTTACCACCACTGGCAACTTTACCACTAGTATAGGCAATCTTTCTGGACGCGTAAATGTTGAGGGCACAAAAGGCACGACCAGCATTACCTCTCGCTTGAAGGTAGATAATTTTGATTTGGGGATTTTGACAGAAAATCCCACTCTTTTCCAAAAAGTATCCCTAGAGGGCACAGTAAATGCAAAAGGCAATAGTGTAGAAAACGCGTTGATTGATCTCAATGCCAGCATCAGTGAAATAGGGATCAATTCCTACACCTATACCAACATTGAGACGGACGCCATCTATGGAAAAAACTTATTTAGAGGCAACTTAGCGATCAATGATCCCCACCTGAAATCTACCCTAAAAGGATACCTCAATCTCAACGAAGGCGTAGATTCTGTCAATGTCCTGGTAGACGTGGAAAGTGCTTACCTGGATCGATTGCGTCTGACAGAGGCTCCCGTTTTTGTTGCTGGAAAATTGGACATGGACACCCAAGGCATTACCCTAGACGACATTCAGGGGATAGCCAGATTTAGAGATATTCAACTAGGATACGAAGATAGGTCCTTAGACCTGGGGGATTTTTTTGTGCAGTCTCTATTTGCTGGTGGCACACGCACCCTTTCTCTCAATTCGTATTACCTAGTGGCCTCCGCCTCCGGGCAGTTTGAACTGCAGCAAATGGGGGAGGATTTGGAAGTATTGGGACAACAATACCTTGCTATCCTATTAAATGAAAGTCCTCCCCTGGCAAATGTGAAAGAAAATTTTTCAGAGAATTATAATATAGACCTCAATATTCGAATGGCTGACATCAATCCTTTAATCCAATTGATAGAGCCAGAGTTACGCATTTCAAAAAATACGCTTTTAGAAGGGGCATTTTACCAAACCACCGAAAATACGGTTTTTAACTTTTTTACCTCCATCGATTCAATTACCTACAAGGGAAATACTGCCTTCGATACCAATATAGATTTCAATACCTCCAAGTACATCAATAGCAAGGATATTTTAGCCTCTTTTTACGTGTTTTCTAAAAAACAAGAAGTTGGCGATGCACTTAAGTTTACTAATCTTGGTTTGGAAGCCATCTGGGACCAAACCAATCTTGACCTTCTATTTAGTTTAGACCAAGAATCTACCCAAAGCAGTGCCAGAATCGAAGCTGAAGCCCAATTTACCAATTCAGGAACTTTTTTAAAGTTTAAACCCTCTCGCCTAAAAGTCCTCAACCGCAATTGGCAAATCGATCCCAACAACTTGGTGACCCTGAAGGAGGGGGAGGCAACCTTTGAAAAATTATCAATCTCCAACGAAAAACAAGCGTTGGGATTAACTGGAAAGATAAGTGAAAAACCAGAGGAATTGCTCACCCTGAGCATTCAGGACGTGGAAATGGATATTCTAAATACCCTCAGCGTTTGGGAGGTAGAAGGCAAAGCCGATGGAAATTTTAAAATGGGAAATCTTTTCAAAAATCCCTCCCTAGACGGTTCCTTGCATGTGGAAGAACTGGAGATCAATGATTTTCCTGTTGGTAATGTAGATGCATTAGCTAAAATGGACGATGCAGAACTTAGGCTAGACTTGGAGAATTTTTTCAATGGGGAAAAAAAGATAAATATTGAGGGAACCATGGGCTTGGAATACCAAAATTTGAATCTAGACGCCCAAATGACTCAAGCCAATTTGGTCATTCTTGAACCCTTTTTATCCAAATACATCAGCAATTTGGGAGGCACCCTTAGTGGAAATTTTCAAATAAGGGGAATTTTGGACTCCCCTGAGCTTTTAGGTAGCGGTAGAATCAACCAAGGCAAGCTTAGCATCAATTACCTAAATACCTCCTACTTGGTGGATGGTAGCGTGGTTTTCAAACCTACTCAAGTGAGTTTCCAAGACGTCTTGCTTCGCGATATCAATGGGAATAGAGCCACCTTTACCGGAGGGATCAACCACAGAGGATTTTCCTCCATCGTGATGGACATCAATTCTCGCTTTACAAATTTTCAAGTACTGAATACCAATGCCAAAGACAACGAATTGTTTTTTGGAACAGCTTATGCCACCGGTACCCTAGCCATCAAGGGAAGTACCAACAACTTGGATGTCATTGCCCGTGCCACGAGCCAACCCAATACCCGAATTTCTATACCATTGAGCAGTTCAAAGGAGCAATTTCAAGAAGATTACATCCAGGTCATCAACGTCCAGGATACCGTTCGAATAAAGGCGATAGCAGAAGAGGTCAACCGACTGGAAATTGAAAACATTAGGATGAACTTTTTGCTTGATGTCACTCCTGATGCATTTACTGAGATTATCATCGATCCACGAACTGAGGAAAGTATTCAGGGAAGAGGTAGGGGCAGTCTAAACTTGAATGTGGATACTCAGGGTAATTTTTCCCTCACGGGAAACTACGACATTGTAGAAGGTAAGTACAATTTCTCCCTGTACAATGTAGTCAAGAAGCAGTTTAATATCCAACCCGGTAGCCGCATCACTTGGTTTGGAGATCCCTACACTGGCATTATGAATTTAAAAGCAAGCTATGAAGAGAGTGTCTCCTTACAGCCTTTACTAGCTAACAATAATGCCGCCCAAGATAATAGCCAAATGAGAAGGAGGTACCCACTCAAGGTTTTGATGGATCTGGAAGGAGAATTGCTCTCTCCTAGCTTCAAATTTGGCTTTGACTTCTCTGCCTTCCCTTCTAGTGGAGACATCCAAACAACCATTTCGGCCTTCCAAAATCGAGTGGCTGCCGACGAACAAGAGATGAACCGACAGGTATTCTCTGTGATTGTAGCACGAGGACTTTCGCCCGAAGGACAATTTTCCGGAGTATCTACCCTGTCGTCAAGCTTAGGGAATTTGCTTTCCTCACAACTCAATAGTGTGATCGGTCAAATGGACAAAAACCTGGAAGTTTCCATAGACCTGGCTAATCTGGATCAAAATACTTTGGAAAATTTCCAATTAAGCGTAGCCTACACCTTCCTGGATGGGAGGTTGCGCGTATCGAGAGACGGTGGATTTACCGACAACAGAGGAGGCGCAAGTGCGGCCTCCATTATTGGAGATTGGCAGGCAGAATACATGATCACCGAAGACGGGGTATACCGCTTGAGGATTTTCAATCGCAACAACTTCAACACCTTTACCTCTCTTTCCCTTACCCAAAATGTACTTTCCTACGGAGCATCCCTTTCTCAAAACGTATCATTTAACTCCCTTTCTGAACTGTTTATAAAAATTGCTAAAAGGAGAGCTGCACGAGTAATTCTCCAAGATTCAGATGATTTTTTAAGAGATGAATATACTATTGAAGAAGGATGGAAACCCATCAATCTTGAAAATCTCCCTCTCAAGGAAGAGTATGTGCCAGAAATACGGGTAGAAAAAATGCTTCCCAAAGAAAAGGAGGGAGCTACCAAGTAAAGGACCTGCTATTCCAAACCTGGGATGCATTGGAAATTGATTTTTTTCAAACAATTTGCCCCCAAACCCTCTTCTTTGATAAACGAACTTCATGAAAAAAATTAGTCTATTTTGGTTTCGCAGAGACCTCAGGGTAGAAGACAATACGGGGCTTTACTATGCCCTTCAACAAGAAGAGCAGGTCTTGCCTTTATTTATTTTTGATCGGAACATCCTGGACGCCTTAGAGGAAAAAAATGATGCCCGAGTTACCTTCATTTACCAGCAGGTAAAGCGATTAAAGGATTTTTTTGAACACAAGGGAAGCTCCATGCTTATTTCCTACGGGCATCCTGAAACCGTATTTGAGGAGCTTTTGGACTCCTATGAAGTGCAGGCAGTATATACCAACCGAGATTACGAACCTTATGCCAAGTCAAGAGATGCCGCTGTAGAAGAGATCTTGAAGAAAAAAGGAATTCCTTTCCTAAGCTTTAAAGATCAGGTAATTTTTGAGCCGGGAGAAATCCTCAATGGATCGGGAGACTTCTACAAAGTGTTTACTCCCTTTAGCAGAAATTGGATGGAAAAATTCAAGCAAACCAAGGTTCAAATTCTTCCAGAAGCCGCTTGGAAAAACTTATGGGCAACAAGGCCTCTTCCACAAATCGAGCTTGAACAGATGGGGTTTCAAGCCTCTTCCCTGGAAATTCCTAGCCCACTTCCAAATCGAGAAATCATCCAGCACTACGATCGTGACCGAAACTTTCCTGCTCAGCACGGGACCAGCAGGTTGGGAATCCACCTCCGCTTTGGTACGATTTCCATTCGAAGCCTAGCCCTACAGTCCGCATCTTTGAATCAAACTTTTCTCAACGAGCTGATTTGGAGAGAATTTTACCTGATGATCCTGGCCTATTCCCCCCAAGTCGTAGATCGTGCCTTCAAGCCTCAGTACGATAGGATACCATGGAGAAACAATGTGGAAGAGTTTAAGACCTGGTGCGAAGGAAAAACAGGCTACCCCATTGTGGATGCAGGCATGCGAGAGCTAAATGCCACTGGCTTCATGCACAACCGGGTACGCATGATCGTGGCCTCCTTTTTGACCAAACACCTTTTGATCGATTGGCGCTGGGGAGAAGCCTATTTTGCAAAAAAATTACTGGACTTCGAATTGGCCTCCAACAACGGAGGCTGGCAGTGGGCCGCAGGAACGGGCACCGATGCCCAACCCTATTTTCGGGTGTTTAATCCCGATTCCCAAACGGAAAAATTCGATAAAAACCACGTTTATATCAAAAAATGGGTTCCCGAGTGGGGTACTCCCTCCTATCCTCCACCCCTGGTGGATCATAAATTTGCACGCACTAGAGCCATAGCCACATATAAAAAAGCATTGGAAGAAGCTTAAATGGTTTAAAGAAAACTTCGCTTGAGAAGCAGCTTTAGAGAAAAGAAATTGAGGAGAGATTTAATCAAATTAGAAATATTTCCTACTTTCAATATCAAAGAAGGATCTGTCATGTTTTGAATGTCTAGGTCTTCAATTGCAATGGATTCCCCAGAATGAAATCTCCTGTATTTCAGCTATTCTTATCCCAACACCAACAAGCAAAGGAGCTTTTTCTCGAGTTGGGAAAGGAATTAAAATCCTCCAAATCCATAGCACTACTGGACCATTTGGAGTTTTTAGAGCTATACTCTGAGCTATTAGAAAAAATTTATTTTGAAGATAAGCACCTGGGGTATTCTCTATTTTTTCCGCTCAAAACCTTAAAGAAATCTTTAAAAAAAATTTACCACCTGAAGTTGGTCGAAAAACGACTCAAACTTCGGGAGCAAGATACCTCACTTACCTTTGAGTCCTTCAGGACCTCCTTGAACGAGCAAAAAAGAGAAATGCAAAAGGAAGCTTTTGATTTGATGGTCGGAAGCTCCTTAAAAGTTTGGGAGGATTACTTGGAAAAAGCTCACCAAGCCAGCAAGTCCCTCAAGCCATTAGTAATCCATACCTCTATTCACCAGTTGGTTCAAGAAGAACTGGAATCATTAGGTAAGGAAGCAAAGATTCCCTTGAGCACCCAGTACCTGCGAGATTTTTTTGAAGGAGTAAGAAAAGTAATTCTTCTGGAAAATCTTCTCTTGCACCTTGGCTTAAATTCCATTTTCGTGACAGAGATTCATGGAGAATTGGAGCGCCTAAAAAATGAACTAAAACTCTGGTATGGGTTGCAACTCACCTTGCAAAGTCTCACGCATTTTATTGCTCAAAAAGAGGAGGTGCCAAGCAAGTACCTGGAATGGGTTCAAGAACTCAAAGAAGAGAAAAAAAGACTTAACTCCAGCCTTGAAAAACAGGCACTCATAGTACTTCGCAAAGTAGTGGGATAGCTTAGCAGGCAAAAGGTGTAAGAATTACATCTCCGGGGCTTCTTCCCAAGAGCAGAAATCCATCCCCTAACCCTGTTATATTTTTTTCAAGGCTTCATCAAGGTCTAGCATGAGGTCTTGTACATCTTCTACCCCTACACTGAGGCGAATCAGGGAATCTACTAGACCTACCTTTTCCCTTTCCTCCTTAGGAATAGAAGCATGGGTCATGGAAGCAGGATGTCCACATAGGGATTCTACTCCACCTAGAGATTCTGCCAAGGAAAATAGGTGAAGATTTTCCATTACTTTTTTTGTATCGCTCAACCGATTTCCTTTCAGGGTAAAGGAAATCATTCCCCCAAAATCACGCATTTGCTCCTTGGCTACCAGATGGTTAGGATGGTCCTCAAACCCAGGCCAGTAAACTTGAGCTACTTTGGGGTGCTGTCTTAAAAAATGTGCGATTGCTTTACCATTTTGACAATGCCTCTCCATCCTTAGATGAAGGGTTTTGATACCTCTCAAAACCAAAAAACAGTCTTGAGGTCCTGGAGTGGCCCCGCAGGCATTTTGAAGAAAAACCAAGCGCGAAGCCAAGTCATCGTCATTGACAACCAAAGCTCCCATCACCACATCGGAATGTCCTCCCAAATATTTGGTCACGGAATGCATCACGATATCTGCACCCAAATCTAGCGGGTTTTGTAGGTAAGGAGAGGCAAAGGTATTGTCTACGGCTAAGAGCAAATTATGCTTTTTTGCAAAAGAGGCCATACCCTTCAAATCAATGATATTCATCATGGGGTTGGTAGGAGTCTCTACCCAAACCATTTTGGTGCGGGGAGTCACCCAAGCAGATAAAGCTTCGGGATCAGCCATAGACACAAAATGAAATTTGATGCCATAGCGCTCAAAAACCTTAGTGAATAAACGGTATGTACCCCCATAGAGGTCATTCGTAGAGATTATTTCATCTCCAGGCTGAAATAGCTTGATGACAGAATCGATAGCCCCAAGACCAGAGGAAAAGCAAATGCCATGTCTTCCATTTTCCAAGGCAGCCAAACTTTGCTGCAAGGCAGTGCGAGTAGGATTGTGCGTGCGGCTATACTCGTATCCTAAGTGATCTCCAGGAGATTTTTGTACGTAGGTTGAAGTCTGAAAAATTGGAGTCATGATGGCTCCCGTAGACGGATCTGGAGCGACTCCCGCATGAATGGCTTTGGTACCGAATTTCATGGTTGGTAGTGTTAGGAGGGTTGGGTTTATAAAGAATTATGCCCCTAGTTGAAGGACTTGACTAGAAATCCAATCCTTGGTGCTAAACTTGCTGGCAAATACTTACAAGGCGAATCAAAGATGACAAAAAAGGAGAGCATTTTCAAATGGCTAATTTCTTACTTCCGAAATCATCCCGGGACGGCCATGGGTTGGGCTTGGGTAAGTACCATGCCTTTGGTAGGATCATTCCTATTGCCTTTTTTCTATCCTTGGCTTGATTCCTTGGTACTAGATGGCCTCTGGATGCATGTAGCCCTTGGAATAGGGATGACCTTACTCGTCAGTTTGGCCATTCTTCCCAGCACATTAACTGCCCTGACCTCAGGTTTTTTCTGGGGATGGGAGATTTTTCTTACCCTCTTGGTAAGCTACCTGCTCGCCAATGCCTTGGGATATACTTTTGGAAAATATCTTCATGCAGACTTTAAAAGCCTACTTTACCAAAGAAATCCCACGTTGCAACAAGAAATAGAGTCTAGGATAGTCCGACCTGCTGGATTGATTTTTTTTGTGCGGATAAGTCCAGTCGTACCCTTCGCCATTTCCAATTTTCTTTTTGCCTCCCTAGGCATACCCTTAAAAAAGGTACTGCAAGTAGGTCTTTTGGGCATGCTACCCCGTACCTCCTTGGCCTTTGCCACCGGGCAAGTAGCACAATCTATTTTAGATGCTCAGAATTCCATGAAGCAACCCTACCAATGGGCTTTCCTCGCCTTTTTTATGCTCCTAAGCCTCTGGGGGATATGGTATTCTTGGAAAAAAGGAACCAGAAAAAGTTGAAATGGTTATGGCAACTTACAGCTGGGAATGGCTCTAAGTGCAGGATCCCCCAACAATAGCATTTGTTCCACCTGCGCCAAATGCAAGTCATTCATACCATACCTTTCCAAAAACAATGCATCGCTAAGTAAAATTACTTCTCCTAAAGTAGGGCAGGATTCCTGTGTCCAGGTTGAAAACATCACTTCATACCAAATGGAGGTATATCTTTTCAGTACTACATCAATAGCAAATGCACTGGGTGAAATTACAGCAGAAGCCCATCCTCGCGGAGTGAGAAGCCAATCTTCAGCTTTGGTAATCTTGTCACTAAAGGCACTACCGTACGAACAACTCAGGATCAGAAAAATGGGATGGCTTTCAAAAAAATCACTTCCTTGAAGAGAGTCCGAAACAAATCCCAAATCCAATTCCAGGTATTCTGAGGAGCCGTGACCAAAAAAAGTAAGAAGGTCCAGCCTCTCCTGAATTTCATCTGGAAGAGCTAAGGGCTCCACTTCGTTGAGAGAAGTTTTTTTTATGGTCAAAACCTCACTTGCGGATTCGGACTGAGTTAGGAAAGATGCAATCTCTGAAAGGAAAGATCGGTACCGCTCTTTCTCCAAAGGAGTAAAACCTCCACTTAAGTGGAGAATTTTTGGATTTTTTTCTAACCTGTACCCTTGACTTTCTTTTTGCATGACCTTAAGTAAATAATCCGATATCTGTTGAGAACGGGTGACAGGAAGCCTTCCCACCGCCATAACTGGAATATTCGGTAGTGTAGAATCTACCCCCATGACATAGAACTTATCCGAATAGGGGAAGCCAGCTGCAGGGACAAAGTCCTGAAAATCAAAAGCCTCGGGATGATTTTTAGCGAAAATTAATCCCGTAGTTTCTGTAGGTTGGGAAAATGGGGCCAAGGACCTCCCTACCAAAAACAAATGGCTTGGATGATGTTTTTGCCAGTAGTTTTGCAAAAATAGATGTACCGCCAGAGGAGTCTTTTCCCCAAAAGAGAAATGGTTGTACAGGTCCTCGATATTTACAATCAAGGTATCGAAGCCACCTCCTTGTGGGGATGCCCGGTAAGAAGCGTAAGCTTTCAGAGGATTGGAATGTATGCTACTTGGTTTTTCAAGAAGAGGGTGCCCCAGTAAGAGGTAATTTGCGTAAGGAGCAAGCATGTCTCTAAATTGTACGGGCTGGAGATTTTTTACTTCTAAGGTCTGTTCTGGGTAGACCATCCACAGCTTACTCGTCTTTTCGGCTTCTCCTACTAAAAATCGAAGGGAATTAGGCTCATTAATAAGTTGATGAAGCTGCATTTCGTAGGGATTTTCTCCTTGGTAGACCAAAAAATTTCTAGAATTGGACCTCAAGATCACTTCCTGCTCCCTAGCTGGCAGTAGTATGGGGAAAGAAGGCAACTCTACTAGAGACATGCCCTTGGGATAGCGGAGCTGTAAAAAGGAAACCGAAAAATAATCTACCTCATGTTGCTGTTCTAGGCGCAACTCCACATGAAGGTCACCTTGCACTGAAAAGTTTTCCTTACCCAAGGCAGTATTATAAAAAAAGGGGGCATATCCAAAAAATACCAAGGTATCTAAGAGGCAGAGTTGATCTGTACTTGGTCCCACCCAAAGGGACAGGGTATGCTTCTTAGGAGACCTTCCTACCCCACCTAAGGATAAAGTACTTAGGGCCTCGTGGGATATCTCCGTTTTTAGTTCAAAAACATGGCGGTGGGCAGTAGAAATGACTGGACCCGTCCAGCCCTCACCCTGATCTAATATGGAACGCCTTACCCCTAAATCATACATCCTACCCAAAGCATATTGTTCTGAGCCCAGATGTGCTATCTCGTGAAGGTAATAAGTAGCCTTGGGGAAGCGATGGACAGGACTTGAAAGGTATTGCATCCTTTTTCCTAACTCTCCAGGCGTATAGGTCAAAAAGAAAGCCGTGGTATCAGAAAAGGTATTTACAAAAGGATTAGAAATGGATAATCCCTCCTCAAGAAGCAACAGATCTAAGGATGCATCATTTTTTAAACCCAAAAAATCTATGTAATCCACCGTATCGAAGCGGAAGTCCTCTTCTCCCTCTACATGCAAGGCAACTTCCTTTCCTCTATGGTAAAGTCGAAAAAATTGTGGATTAAATTGCTGCATAGCCAATCCCAAATTGGCTAAGGCCTCGAAACCGATCCGGTAGATGCCTTCTTTTGCCGTAGAAATTTTATAGTAGGAAAGATCGTATCGGTACCAGGTAGAATCCTGTGCGGCAAATAGAGTATTGGTGAGAATCAGCGTCAATACAAAAAAAAGTACTTTCATGAGATTAAAAATGGAACTAAAAAAATGTACAAAATCGGTCACTCGCCTGTCCTAAACCTGAACACGGTAGGTTCTTTGGCAATGAAAAAAAAAGAAATACAAAAAAATAATTGAGAATACAATTTAATAAAAAAAGGTCCAATTTGCTAAAAATGACAGGTTTTAGAAGATTAAATATTAGATGTTTTTAAGAATAGAAAGGTATTCGTCCAAAATTTTAAAAAAATAAAAAATTGGTATCACTTTTTCTTATTTGGTAGAGGACACAATCAAGGGCATCCATCCCATTTTAAAAAGGAGTAACATGAAACTTGCAAATACAACCAGATGCTTGAGTCAGGAAATTTTAGAGTATTGTATACTTCACCTCATTTCTAAAAGGGAGATCAATAGCTCTGATCTGGTGGAGCAACTCATAGAAGCCCAGCTGATAGAGGCAGAGGGAAGTATTTACCCTCTTTTACACCGTCTCAAATCCGAGGCATGGCTGAGCACAAGAGTGGAAGAATCAGAAGGAAATCCACCCAAAAAATACTACCTCCTCACTGAAGCAGGCAGGAAGTCTTTAGAAAATTATGCGCATAACTGGAAAAAATTAACACGTACTGTTCAAACTCTCCTAAAAAAAAAGTAATCCTATTCTTTGAATTCTCTTTTTATGAAAAAAACCTTAAGCATTACTATTGGCGGCATAGTATTCCATATAGAAGAAGACGGGTATGAGATATTGAAAAATTACCTAGATGGGATCAATGCTCATTTTTCAGAATATCCGGACAGCAAGGAAATCATTTCTGATATAGAAAATAGAATCGCAGAAATTTTCCTATCCTACCTTAAAAACAATAATCAAGTCATCACCGCAGAAAACGTGGATCGCTTGGTTGAAAAAATGGGGAAGCTGGCTGACTTTGGAGCAGAAGAACCCCAAGGTATTGGAAAAGAAGAACCCCAGGAGGAAGATTTTTACAAGTACGTCACTCCTCCATCAAATGAATCCTTGGGATACAAGAAAATCATGAGGATGGAGCATAAGAAAATTCTAGGGGGGGTATGTGCAGGGATTGCCCATTATTTTTCCATTGATCCCCTATGGATTCGTTTATTTTTTATCCTAACGCTCTTCAGCGGGGGGATTAGTATAGATTTAGATTTTTTTGATGAGGAATTAAATTTCAGTATCGGCTTTTTTATCTTCTTAGGATACCTTGTACTCTGGGTAATTTTGCCTGTTTCCAAGGAACCCATCGACGACAACAGCATCAAAAAACTATATAGAAATCCAGACGATAAAGTTTTGGGAGGGGTTGCAGGTGGATTATCCGTGTATCTAGGGATTGAAGCGCTTTACTTGCGTCTCGCCTTCATCCTGATGACCTTTTTGGGTGGTTCAGGCCTGGTGATTTACATCATCTTATGGATCATAACTCCAGTGGCAAGTTCGATTACGGAAAAGATCAAAATGAAGGGCGGAAAAATCACCTTAGACAACATAGACTCCACGGTTAAAGAAACCATAAAGCCGGTAGAAATGGTTCCAGAATCCACAGCTAAAAAAATAGTTATGGCACCTTTTCGCTTACTCGGCCAAGTGATTGACACGCTTAGAGCTTCCTTAGGTCCATTGGGTAAATTTATTTTACTGGTAATACGGATCTTTTTTGGAACATGGATTTTGATACTTGGATTAGTTCTTACCGCTGCTCCCCTGTTATGGTCTGCCGTTTATTTGGGAATTACCGATGCTAATTTTCAATTTGGAGCAGAGACCTTGCCCATACATCTCTTAATCGAATTGGTACCTTTTTCCTTGGTAGCATCAATTTTTGGTCTGATTGCCATTCCTGGAATTACAATTCTCTTCCTAGGACTAAGTGTCTTAGTAAATAAAATTTTGATTGGGAAAAAATTTGGATTTACTGCCTTGGCCCTCTGGTTTTTGTGTATTGGCTTTTCGGGATATTTCTTAACAGATATTCTTTCGAAGTTTAAAGAATCAGAAAAAATAGAAACCACCGTCCCGCTGACCCTTTCTCCAGGAATTATGGTTATCGGAACAAGAGAGGCGGATGAAGACAAAATGTTTAATCTGGCCCAACTTACCCTTATCGGTACAGCTGACAGTGTGGTGAGCCTCACTCAAGAAAGATCTTCTAAAGGAAAAACCAAAGAAGAGGCCTTGGAAAATATCCAAAGTATCGCCTATTCCTACGAAGTAAAAGATTCTTTAATCACCTTTGAAAAAGGCTATGATTTAGGTGCCTTGAAAACATTTAGGGAACAATCCATCCACATGACTTTGGCAATTCCCTACGATACTCCTTTTATCATGGAACCCAGCCTAGTAGAAATACTTCGAAACACTCTTTATGTGAATGGTTTTGAAAATTCTGATGTCAGGCCAGAGGCAATTTGGGTGTTTAATGCAGCTGGCCTCACCTGCCTCACTTGCCCAGAAAAAATGGGGGAACGCAGGGATTGGGATTCCTTTGATTCGGAAAAAACTAAGCTAGACTCTCTAAATAAAATGAAGAGCGATAGCCTAAGTAGGGTAAAGTTTGAGCAAAAGTCTGCTCCTCAGGATTGATTGGTTTGTTTAGTTTTAATTAAGTGATTAAAGAGACGCCTCAGGCGCCTCTTTTTTTGTACCTTTTTCCAAATTTTAGTCCTATGGATGTTACTGCAAAATTTTTAGGGGGTTCTGGCGTAGTCACAGGATCGAAATACTTAATTGATCTAGGTGATTTTGAATTTTTAGTGGATTGTGGCCTTTTTCAGGGTAAAAAAGAATTACGAGAACTGAATTGGGATGCTTTTCCCATGCCCTTAGAAGATTTAGAAGCCATCCTCCTTACTCATGCGCACCTGGACCATATTGGATATTTGCCCAGGTTGGTAAAACAAGGATTCAACGGCCCCATTTATTGCACCGAAGCCACGGCAGACCTAGCCAAAATATTACTTCTTGATTCTGGAAAACTTCAAGAAGAAGAAGCTGAATTTGCTAGAAAAAAAGGGTATTCTCGACACGATGATCCCCAAGCTCTTTACACTACTAAAGATGCGGAAGCCGTATTTCGACTGCTGGTGCCACAAGCATTTGAAACTCCTTTTTCGATTCATCCATCCGTAACGGTCACCTTTTACCATGCCGGCCATATCCTAGGGGCATCGATCGTCAAATGCCTCATCCAAGGGGAGCATCAAAGCAAAAAATTAGTCTTTTCAGGAGATCTAGGTAGGTCCAAAGATCCTATTCTTTTTCCCCCTACACGAATTCCAAAGGCCGATGTATTGTGGATAGAATCTACCTACGGTAATCGAAGTAGCTCTACACAAAAGCCAGAAGAGGAGTTGGCCCTAGCCATTCGAGATACCTTCAGGCGAGGTGGATTGGTGATCATTCCTGCTTTTGCCGTGGGCAGGACACAACTTCTCCTATACCATCTATTTCAACTCATGGAAAAAGGGAAAATTCCAAAAGTTCCCATTTTTACCGATAGCCCCATGGCCATAGATGCCACCAAGCTTTATCTGAAATTTCACACTGCTCATCGCCTCACTGCCATGCTGCAAGAGGAGGAACATGCATTTAGGCATCCGCAGCTCCACTACTTTCAGAAAAAAGAAGAATCCATGTCACTCAACGACCATAAAGGAAATGCCATCATCATTTCTGCGAGTGGAATGGCTACGGGAGGCAGGGTCCTACACCATCTTTTTCATCACCTACCTCATGAAAAAAATGGAGTCATCATCGTGGGTTACCAAGCAGAAGGCACCCGGGGAAGAAGATTGTTGGAGGGAGAACCCACCCTTCGCATCTATGGAAAAGAGGTGGACGTCAAAGCTAAAGTATATCCCATAGATGGGCTTTCTGCACATGCCGACCAAGAAGAATTGATGGATTGGGCGGAGGGGTTCTCCGAAAAGCCAAAAATGACCTTTATAGTTCATGGAGAAAAAGAAAATTCGGAAGCATTGTCCCAAAAATTAAGCCAGGAGCTTGGCTGGAATACCATTATCCCGAGCTACTTAGAATCCTTTTTTCTCTTTAAAGGAATCTAAATCCATCCTTCAGAGTAGACCAAAGCAATACTAAGTAGCCAAAAAAAAGCCTTGGAGTAATCGACTCCAAGGCTATATTTTTAAAAGAAGGCGATATCAATCTGCTTTTTCTTTTTTCTTTACCGATATCATTAACTCGATTCCTTCTTCCGAGCAGTCTGCAGTAATGACATCTCCTTCGGTCAGGTCACCTTTTAAGATCTCTTCTGCGATAGCGTCTTCGAGGTATTTTTGGATGGCTCGATTCAATGGTCTAGCGCCGTATTGCTGATCGTATCCTTTTTCGGCTAGGAATTCTTTTGCCTTTTCGGTCAGCTCTATGCTATATCCCATTTCGGTAATTCTTCGGAACAACTTACCCAAACTGATATCAATGATTTTAAAGATATCTTCTTTGGAAAGTGAATTGAATACCACTACATCGTCCAAGCGGTTTAGGAATTCTGGGCTAAACGCCTTCTTTAACGCCGATTGAATGGTAGACTTCATGATTTCGTCCATGTTCTCAGATTTGGACCTATTGGCAAATCCAATTCCAGCCCCAAAATCTTTCAAATCCCGAACCCCAATATTGGAGGTCATGATGATGATGGTATTTCGGAAATCTACCCTTCTACCCAATCCATCGGTAAGTATCCCGTCGTCGAGTACTTGAAGTAAGATATTAAAGACATCAGGATGTGCTTTTTCGATTTCATCAAGGAGGATCACCGCATACGGCTTTCTTCTTACTTTCTCTGTAAGCTGACCTCCCTCTTCGTATCCTACATAGCCTGGAGGCGCTCCTACCAACCTAGACACGGAATGCTTTTCCATGTATTCTGACATGTCAATTCTAATGAGGGAATCTTCTTTGTCAAAGAGGTAGGTAGCAAGGGTTTTGGCCAATTCTGTTTTACCAACTCCTGTTGGACCAAGGAATATAAAAGAGCCTATGGGTTTTTTTGGATCTTTCAATCCCACCCGAGTCCGTTGAATGGCCTTGGTCAATTTTTTGATCGCATCCTCTTGTCCTATGACTCTTCCCTTAAGATCCTCAGTCATGCTGAGCAACTTATTTCCTTCTGTCTGCGCGATTCTTTTGGCTGGAATACCCGTCATCATGGCTATTACTTCAGCCACGTGGTCCTCGTCTACGGTAAAGCGCTTGGATTTACTTTCCTCTTCCCAAGTCAATTTGGCGGCATCCAATTGCTCCAAAAGTTTCTTTTCCTTATCGCGTAGCTGAGCGGCCTCCTCGTACTTTTGAGATTTTACCACCCTATTTTTCTCAGATTTGATATTTTCTACTTCCGCTTCCAAACGAAGAATGTCTTCAGGCACATGTATATTCATGATGTGCACTCGAGCTCCTGCTTCATCCAGCACATCAATGGCCTTATCAGGCAGGAATCGGTCGGAAATGTAACGGTCTGAAAGTTTGACACAAGCATCTATAGCTGCATCCGTATATACCACATTGTGGTGATCTTCGTACTTGTCTTTGATGTTATTGAGAATCTGAATGGTCTCTTCCGGAGAGGTAGCATCCACCATCACCATTTGAAACCTACGGGCTAAAGCTCCATCCTTCTCGATGTACTGGCGGTACTCGTCTAAAGTTGTAGCACCTATGCACTGTATCTCTCCACGGGCCAAGGCAGGCTTAAACATGTTGGAGGCATCCAAAGAACCTGAAGCTCCTCCAGCTCCTACGATGGTATGCAATTCGTCAATAAAAAGGATCACATTAGGTGATTTTTCCAATTCATTCATCACCGCTTTCATGCGCTCCTCAAACTGACCTCGGTATTTGGTACCTGCCACTAGAGAAGCTAGATCCAAGGTGACCACGCGCTTGTTGAATAAAATCCTAGACACCTTTTTTTGGACTATCCTAAGAGCTAAACCTTCAGCAATGGCAGTTTTTCCTACACCCGGCTCTCCAATCAGAATGGGGTTATTCTTTTTTCTTCTGGAAAGAATCTGAGCAACGCGTTCGATTTCCTTCTCCCTTCCGATGATGGGATCAAGCTTGTCGTCTTCGGCCATTTTGGTCAAATCACGGCCAAAATTATCCAATACAGGGGTTCTAGATTTTTCAGTTCCAGGCTTGCTTGTACCCGCGCCAGAAGAAGAAGAACCAAACAACTTGGATCCGTCTTCGTCCCCATCCTCTGCTTCTGCTTTGGCTTTAGGAGCGTCGTTACTCTCGGATTGCATCTCCAACATTTCCTTGATGCTATCGTAATTCACCTCAAATTTATTAAGGATTTGGGTGGCAATATTGTCCTCATCTCTTAGGATGGAGAGCAACAAATGCTCCGTGCCTATGAGTTGACTTTTAAATATTTTTGCTTCTAAATAGGTGATTTTAAGCACTTTTTCAGACTGCCTGGTTAAGGGAATATTGGCCATGTTTTTCACATTGTGATTGGCAGTACCCTTTACAGCTCTTTCTATGGCGCTTCTCAGCTCATCCATAGGTATACCCAATTTCTTTAGAATGGAAACAGCCACCCCCTCTCCTTCCCGGATCATGCCCAGCAAAAGGTGTTCTGTGCCAATGTAATCGTGTCCCAAGCGAAGGGCTTCTTCGCGACTGAGAGAGATCACCTCTTTGACTCTGTTTGAAAATTTTGCTTCCATTTTTCCCTTTTATACGTAAATGCCAATTCTGTACCTATGTTACCTAATTTGTATGAAAAACACAATGCCTGCGCTTATTGTTCGCGTTTTTTTTGCGATTGACTCAAGAGAAAATCAGCTTGGGTCCCCATACAAAACAATAAATCAAGTACAGATAAATTAGGGACAAAGTCTGAGCCAAAAACTTGGGGATAGGCCATGGCTTGGTAAAAATTTCTTGCTTCATAGGAGCTAGAGGGTAGGAAAATCCCTCTCAAATCCTCCATTTCCCCCGTATACGCATCTTCTTCTAGAACAGTTAGCTTGACAGACCATCTCAATAGTTTCAGACAGATTGTCAGCAATTCCAAATTTAAGTCCCAAAGATGTGCTTCTTTCCTTATCAAGATTTCTTGGAAATAAGGGAAAAAATAGTCAAAAAAAGGAGCTTTTCCGTAGGCACTTTGCATCCCACGCAAGTGATTTTGAACCCAATTTTGACTATAATCCACTTTCACTTCCCGGAGAGGAATCCTAGGTCTTCTCCCTTGTATGGGAATACTCAAGGTATTTACCCCATTGGCCAACCTGAGTTGACATCGGTTGGTGTAGGATTGCCTTGGATACCTGGCTTGAGGAAAAAGTAAGACCTCCTCCTGTCCCCGAAGG
>VGMU01000034.1 GCA_016866385.1 Bacteroidota bacterium | reverse complement strand
GGAAGCGAGCATTACCGCAGCTTACCGCTCTATGGACGATGACTTCAATACGGCCATGGCCATTGGACACCTGTTTAACCTGCTTAAAAAAATCAACTCGGTATACACGGGTCAATTGGCTCCTGCTGCGCTAGGAGAGCAAGTTTTCAATAACATGCTGGAAACCTACCAGACCTTTATAAAAGATATTCTGGGTTTAGTCGAAGAAAAAGGGGAAGTACAGGAAGGCTTATTAAATCTCCTGCTCAACCAGTATACCGAAGCCAAAACCGCACGAAACTATGCCAAGGTGGATGAAATCCGTTCGGGATTAAAGAATATGGGGATCATAGTAAAAGACATGAAAGACCGAATCGATTGGGCTTATGAAGAATAATCTACGTTGGGGCGTATTCGCACTGTTTCTACTCCTGGCTGCTTGTTCGGGGGAGAAAGGCGTAGAAACTCAAACCGAAACGGTTGAACTCAAACCCTATCCGAATTTCCAAGCGGATTCCGCCTTTGCTTTTGTCAAAAAGCAGGTGGATTTCGGTCCAAGGGTACCCGGAACTCCCGCCCATTCCAACACAAAGCAATGGATCATTCAAACCCTGAG
The DNA here is from genome assembly GCA_016866385.1 of Bacteroidota bacterium. Taxonomy (GTDB): domain Bacteria; phylum Bacteroidota; class Bacteroidia; order Cytophagales; family Cyclobacteriaceae; genus Algoriphagus. The sequence continues at coordinate 24,696 of VGMU01000034.1, read as the reverse complement.
CTCCTACGGATGGAGCGTTCAAGTGCAGGATTTTCAAGCCCAAACCTACGACAATCTCACGTGGAACTTAAGCAATATCATCGCTTCCTACAACCCTCAGGCGAGCAAACGAATTTTACTTTCTGCTCACTGGGACACGCGGAGAATAGCAGACAAGGACAAGCAGCGCATCAATCAAGCCATTGCAGGAGCCAACGATGGGGCCTCTGGAGTAGGTGTATTGATGGAGATTGCTCGCATCATCGGCACCCAGAAACTCAATCCCGAAGTAGGTATTGATATTATTTTGTTTGATGGAGAAGACGATGGGGAACCCGAAAACAGTTTCTCCAAAGATCCCTCCAAAATCTGGTGGTGCCACGGCTCCCAGTACTGGTCCAAAAACAAGCATGTCCCCAACTACTCTGCTTATTATGGTATTTTGGTGGATTTGGTTGGTGCAAAAAATGCTAGATTTTATCGAGAAGGGTATTCTAGAAAATATGCCAGTGGAATAGTGAGTAAGATTTGGTCCAACGCCAGCCTCTTGGGACATTCTGGATTTTTTATATCCCAAGATGCCCCAGAAATTTTAGATGACCACCTCTTTATCAACGAATGGGCTGGAATACCAACAGCAGATATTATAGATTTTTCTCCAGAGCTAGGATTTGGTTCCTACCACCATACCCACCAAGACGACATGCAGCTTATTGATGTTCGTACTCTAAAAGCTGTCGGTGAAACCGTTTTGGCTACCGTTTATCAAGAATAGCAATTTTTTCAAAAATCTTTGCTTTATTCGTAATTGCAGACGATTGCAGGATACGAAAAACACAATAGCAAGAGCATGAAAAAAGGGCGCCAAGTGACGATGAAAGAAATCGCAAAAAAGCTTGGCATATCTGTATCTACCGTATCCAGAGCATTGCAAAATTCCCCCGAATTACAGGAGGCCACCAAGGAAAAAGTCGTGGCTGCAGCCAAGGAAATGAAGTACCAGCCCAATTTGTTGGCCCAAAGCTTACGAAGGAGCAGGTCTAAGACTTTGGGGGTTATTGTCCCAGAAATCACTTCCCACTTTTTTGCCTCCTGCATTTCTGGCATACAAGACACAGCCAATGCCAGAGGATACAACGTGATGATATGCCAGAGTAATGAATCTTTAGCGCAAGAAAAAGCAAACATCAAAGCCTTAGTTTCTAGTCAGGTTGACGGACTTCTTATTTCCTTAAGTAGGGAGACGAATGCCTTTGAACACCTGTACGAATTGTACGACAGGGAACATACTTTCGTGTTGTTTGACCGAGTACAAGAAGATATTCCCGTATCCAAGGTGACTTTCAATGATGCCGGTGGTGCCTACCAGGTAGTTAAGCACCTCTTGGAAACAGGAAGTAGAAGAATTCTATACCTCTCAGGGCCAGAAGATTTGTATATATCCAAAAAAAGAAAAGAGGGCTATCTCCGTGCGTTGAAAGAATTTGGCATTGCAGAAGATTCATCGCTAATCAAAGTAAGTGACCTAACCACTCCTCATACGGTACAGCTGGCAAGAGAAATTCTGGAGATGCAACATAGACCAGATGCCGTTTTTTGCATGATAGACCCAGTAGCGGTGGACGTTTTGACCGAATGGAAGCAGCTTGGCATACGGGTCCCCCAAGAAATTGCCCTCGCTGGTTTTACCAATAATCCAACTTCTGCGGTAGTCGAGCCCCCACTCACCACCGTATCTCAGCCTGGATACGAAATGGGTAAATTGGCAGTAAGCCACCTGTTAGACCAATTGGATGGCTTAGCCTCTGAGGACCCTCTTTCTATCGTATTGGAAACCACTTTGGTGGTAAGAAACTCTTCCCAGCGAAATCCCCCCGTTCATCTTTCCTGAATTTTTAGAAATTGGCAAAAGTTCAAGGCTTTGTATTTTAGTCCCATGAGAGATCAGGTCATATCATCTTTTATTAAAAATTTTAAAGATACACCTCTGCTTGTCTTTGCTCCAGGCAGGATCAATCTTATAGGTGAACATACCGATTACCAAGAAGGATTTGTGTTTCCATCGGCCATTACCCAAGGCATTTGGATGGGAATTAAAAAAAATAATCTAGACTCCCTCTGCAGGCTTTATTCCTTAGATTTTGACCAAGAATTAAGTTTTGACCTCCAACATCTTTCTCCAAAAAAAGGGCATTGGGCAACATACATCATGGGGATTTGCGCCCAGCTGAAGCAATCGGGATACCCTGTAGAAGGATTTGATTTGGCTTTAGGGGGCAATATCCCCATAGGAGCAGGTTTATCTTCCTCTGCTGCTATTTCCGTTGCCACTGCCTTAGCAATTTCAGAAGCCTTTCACTTTCAGGTCCCCAAAAAAAATCTAGTCCTTTATGCTCAAAAGGCCGAACAATTATTTGCAGGGGTCAATTGTGGCATTATGGATCCTTATGCCTCTGCCTTTGGAAAAGCACATCATGCCCTACTCTTGGATTGCAGAAGTCAAACGCATCAAGAAATTCCAGTAGAGTTTCCAGGGTATGCACTACTCTTGACCCATTCCAAGGTGAGTCATTCTTTAGCCGACTCTGCGTACAACGCTCGCAGAGCGGCCTGTGAAGAAAGCATATTTCTCTTAAAAGACCTTTTTCCAAACGCTCATACTTTAAGAGACCTAAGCCACAAGGACCTTGAAGTTATCCAAGGAGTGCTTCCCAAAACTCTCTATCCCAAAGCGAAGCATGTGATTAGCGAATGTGCGCGGGTACATGAGGCAGCAGAGGCCCTGAGGACTGGAAATGTAAAGGGTTTTGGGGATATGCTCTACGCTTCCCATCAAAGTCTCAGTAATGATTTCGAGGTGAGTTGCCCCGAACTTGACTACCTGGTGGAGCAGGCTAGGACTTATGGAAGTGTGCTAGGATCAAGGATGATGGGAGGAGGATTTGGGGGCTGTACCTTAAGTATTGTAAGGCAGGAAGCTCTTGAGGACTTATGCACACATCTAGAAAAAATGTATACAAAAAAATTTCAGCTTGTTCCAGACTTTATCCAGGTAGAGATGGGTTCAGGGGCCAGCCAGGTTTAAAAAGATTATATCCCTAAAATTTACCGATTACCCTATTTTATCTACTTTAACATGTCCTTTTTAGGTAATTAAATAAAGCAATTTTATTATTTTCGAAAAAATATATTTTACCCCATGACTTTCCCAAAAAACCTACGCAACCTGTCCTTACTTCTACTCCTTGGAGTCCTCGTGCTTAGTGCTTGTTCCAAAAAGCGAGAAGGACTACCCAAAGTACTTGTATTTAGCAAAACAGCAGGTTACAACCACGAATCCATCCCTGAGGGCATTGCTGCCATCCAAAAGTTGGGTGCAGAAAATGGATTTGACGTGGATACTACTAAAAATGCAGAACTCATCAACGAGGAAAACCTAGCCCAATATGCGTCGGTCATCTTTTTGAGCACCACGGGTGATGTACTGAATGCGGCCCAGGAGGCTGATTTTGAACGATACATACAATCTGGTGGAGGCTATGTAGGGATTCACGCGGCTGCAGATACCGAATATGACTGGGGCTGGTATGGCCGACTCGTAGGAGGGTACTTTGCCGATCACCCAGGAATCAACGATCCACATCCCAACGTACAGCCAGGAAAAGTTACCAAAACTGGGGAAAAACACCCCTCCGTAGATTCATTGCCTGAAATATGGGAGCGTACCGACGAGTGGTACAGTTACAAAAAAATCAACCCGAATACCAAAAAGTTATTGCTCCTAGACGAAGCCTCCTACCAGGGGGGAATGGATATGGGAGAGCACCCTATTGCTTGGTACCATGATTTTGATGGAGGCCGAGCGTTTTATACCGGAGGTGGACATACCAAGGAATCTTACGAAGAAGCTGATTTCTTAAAGCACTTGTTGGCTGGTATTCAGTACACCATTGGTGAAAATTTGGAACTAGACTACGATGCTGCCAAATCCAAGCGTACTCCAGAAGAAAACCGCTTCACAAAAACTACGCTATCCATGGGCCAATTTACCGAGCCTACGGAAATGACCATTCTTCCTAACCTAGACATCTTGGTAGCACAGCGAAGAGGGGAAATTCTTCATTATAACCAGGCCACTGGCGAACTAAAGGAAATCGCCAAGTTGGATGTGTATTGGAAAACAGAAGTGCAGGGAGTGAATGCAGAAGAAGGTTTGATGGGCCTCCAGAAAGATCCAAATTACGCCACCAACAACTGGGTGTATGCCTTCTATGCACCAACTGGAGACAAAGAAATCAACCGGCTTTCCAGATTCAAATACAAAGACGGCAAGTGGGACACGAGTTCCGAGCAAATCATTTTGGAACTTTACTCCCAACGTAACATTTGTTGCCATACCGGTGGATCCATTGCATTTGATAAGGACGGTAACTTATTCCTTTCCACTGGAGACAACTCTACCCCATTCAACCAGCCCGGCTCCAAATACACCCTCAATGGTTATGCGCCAGTGGATGGTCGAGAAGGCAACAAGCAGTGGGATGCACGCAGAAGTTCGGGCAACTCCAATGACCTGAGAGGAAAAATCCTTCGAATCAAAGTGGCTGAGGATGGTACGTATACTATCCCAGAGGGTAATTTGTATCCTAAGGGAACAGCAGGTACTCTTCCTGAAATCTATGCACAAGGACTTCGTAATCCGTATCGTATCTCTGTGGATCAGAAAAATGGCTTCCTATATTGGGGCGAAGTTGGCCCAGATGCAAACGGCGATTCCTTGGATATCAAGGGACCTAGAGGCTATGACGAAGTCAACCAAGCCCGAAAGGCAGGTCACTTTGGCTGGCCATACACCATTGGAAATAACTTTGCCTACAAGGAATTCAACTACGAAACAGGCGAGGTTGGACCTTCCTTTGATGTTGAAGGCCCAGCCAACAATTCACCAAACAACACCGGTTTAAAGAAACTTCCGGCAGTGGAACCTGCCTTCATCTGGTATCCTTACGCTGCCTCTCCTGACTTCCCGCAGTTGGGTACTGGAGGTAGAAATGCCATGGCTGGACCCGTGTACTATTCCGACATGTATCCTGAAGCCACTCGCATGCCTGATTACTACCATGGCAAACTCTTTATCTACGATTGGATCAGAGGCTGGATCAAGGTGGTGACCATGCAGGAAAATGGGGATTTCGATAAGATGGAACCCTTTATGCCTGGCACTAAATTCAATGCCATGATGGACATGGAAATGGGCCCTGACGGAAAAATCTACATTCTCGAATATGGAAATGGATGGTTCTCGAAAAACCCTGATGCAGGCTTATTCCGAATTGATTATAACGGAGGCAATCGTGCCCCTGTAATTTCTGAAGTCAAGGTAAACAAAACCTCTGGCAAAAATCCCCTTCAAGTAACCCTCACCGCCACTGCTTCAGATCCTGAAAAAGATGAGCTAACCTATACTTGGGACCTAGGGGGAGGAGTTACCAAAACTACTTCGGAACCTACTTTAACGCATACTTTCACTACTATGGGTGAGTTTGAAATCACAGTGACTGCCACCGATCCGGCTGGATTGAAGGGTCAAGGACCTCTGGTAGCGGTGTACTCAGGCAATGTGGCTCCGGTAGTGAGCATTGCTGTTCAGGGCAATCAGTCCTTCTATTTCCCAGGAAAGCGAGTGATTTATTCAGTGACTGTTAGTGATGAGGATCATCCAGACGCTTCCAAAGACCTCTCCAGCCTGTATGTAGCAGCGGATTACCTACAAGGCATAGATCAGGCAGAGGCAGATATGGGGCATAAAGTGATGAGCGAGGCCATGACAGGAAAGTCTTTGGTGCAATCCCTGACCTGTAAAACCTGTCACAAGGAAAATGAAGCTTCTATAGGTCCTGCCTATACGGAAGTTGCTAAAAAATACCGTGAGCGTAACCGAGACTACTTGGTGAATAAAATCAAAAATGGAGGCGGAGGCGTATGGGGAGAAACCGCCATGCCGGCCAACCCAGACCTGAAGAATTCAGAGGTGAATGCCTTGGTGACCTACATCCTTTCTCTTAGAGAGGAAAGCAAGCCTAGCTTGGGTGCAAAAGGAAGCCTTGACCCGACTTTGGGCAAACCTGCGACCCCTACTGGCTCCTTGGTAATCTCTGCTTCTTACACGGATAAGGGGGGAGCAAACATCAAACCGCTCACCGGCTCAAGTTCTTTGGTGCTTAGTCCAAACTCAGTGGATTTGGCTCAAGCAGGAGCCTTTGCGGGTTATGCCAAGATGGTATTTGATGGAAAAACCTTATTGACCATTCCAAACACCAAGGGTTCTTTCGCCCTGCAGGGCATTGACCTCACAGGAATCGGATCAATCACCTTGATGACTGCTTCACAGCAGGCCCTCAAATTCCCGGTAGACTTTGAAATCCGTTTGGATAGCCCAACTGGTGAAGTAGTAGGCCGAGGAACGCATGCGCCTAGTGAAGGAATGAAGATGCCAAATATGCCAATTCTGATGCATCAAGCAACTGTACCGCTTACGGCTGCTGGAGACGGCAAAAAACACACCTTATACATCGTCAGCGATGCCAAAGGAGCTGACCTAGGCACCTTTATCTTGATGGGAATTACCTTCAACGCGAAGTAGGTAAAAGCCAAAAATCAAGAAACAAAAAACCACTCCAAGATGTCTGGAGTGGTTTTTTTGTTTTCCTAGTTTGGGATGGACTTTTAGTTACACAGCGATTCCGCCGGCTTCCAGATTATTTTTTGATTCGTCACCTCAGTAATCGAAGCCTTAGCGATCACATTGCCTTGGCAATCCAAAATTTGCGGCACGGTTCTACAAAAAGGACAGCAATTCAGCACCGAAAAAACGGTTTGATCTCCATACGTACCTTGAACGAGGTAGAAATATGGGACCCAATTTATGTCTGAATTTGATTTGATTAATTCCTTCAGCCACGGTAAATCTTCGATTGGATTGGCCACATTACATCCATTTGGGGTATCCTGCTCTTGACAAGAAAAGAGGAAAAGGAGAATTAGGAAAGGTAAAATTCGGATCATGGGTTGAATAACTTATTAGCAAATCAACGATACGAGATGAAGAGTCGCTACACCAGCTCTGAAATAATTAGTCTTGGCTATTTAAGTATACCTGAAAAGAATGATTTGAAGGATTCAGAACGAATAACGAACAAATACCTTTTTTACATTCGCATTACTTCATGGGAGAAAAGGGAAGGGGAGTAAAAAAGACGGCATCGATTTTCTCCACAATTTTCCCCTCGACCTCGGAGGCATCTCTCACCTGAATCCATGCGGGATCCAATCTAAATCGATCAAATGCCACAGTAAATTCCTCTTTGGTAGTGTGTCCAATAAGGTATACCAACTTGGCTTGAGTGCCATCCTTTTCCACTGTAATCCAATAGGGATAATTGACCAGGCCTTGCTTTTCAAATAGGGCTTGGGTGTGTGCTCTAAACCTATTTTGGATGGCATCTAACTTTCCTGGAAAAAGATAGTAGGTCCGGAGTTGGAAGATTCCACTGCTAGCCAATTGTTTTCGCTGATTCAAACCATCGGCTAGAACCATAAACACTTGATCTACTTTTTGGACTATCTTCCCATTCGCTTCAGAGGCAGCGGCTACCGCCTTCCATTCCGGGTCATTTGCAAAATTATTCCAGCGTATATCCCGCTCTGCCGCAGAGGGATAACCCAAAATAAAGGTGAGTTGCTTGTCTGGTTGCTCTTCCGAAAGAAAATAAGCTACGTTTTCAATCCCATGTTTGCTAAACAAAGCACGCGTATGATTTTGAAACCTTTGAATGAGATCCGGCATCTTTCCCTCGTACACCGTGTAAGTGCGCATTTCAAAGTAGGAACTGGTATAGGTTTGTTGTGCCTGAACCAAACAAGCAATTAAAAAGGTGATGAGAAAAAGACTTAAATTTTTCATAAACAAAAGATTTGGTTTGGGATTATTGACAAGGACGCTTTCAGTTTATTTTTTTCTCCAAGATTGATAGAGCGCAGGACTGAGTACCAGCGCAACAGTGAGCAAGCCGAAAGTTTCTCGATTTTCTTCCATCTGAGGAGTTTTCATGGTGAGGTCTTTTTGAGCCCATTCAGCAGAAATCCAATCCCCAACGCCTCCAGGAAAGAAATAGACTGCACCTAAAAGACACAAAATCACCACTAGGGTCAGGGGAATTTTAGGGTAGATACCCCGTAAGCCAAATATGCAGAAAATCATGGCTACCCCATAAATACTTACCCAAACTTCAGGATCGGGATCATTGAATTGCCAATAGGCAAAAAGGGCAAAAAGGAAAATCCAAAGGCCGTAGAAATAAGAGATGAGTTTCATTTTAGCGAGCAACAAGGACGGAAAGCTAAGAAAAATCCATTTCACTCGGGCTTAAGTGGAGGGATTTATTGGCGGAAATTGGTTTATTTACTTAAAGAATTCAAGAATTTTGCTCTATTCATTCTCCTTCTCAAATGGTACAAACGGTTTTGGCAGGCACTGTTGCTGAATTACAACAAATTTTAGCCCTGCAAGAAAAAAATCTCTTGAGCAATCTTTCTTTGGATGAAAAGCAGGAACAAGGGTTTTTGACGGTAAAGCACAGCCTAGAGCAATTGAAGCGTATGCAGGAATTTGCTCCTCACCTCCTGGCTAAAGATAGGGAGCAGCTGTCAGGATATGTGCTTTCCATGACCATGGCTTCTAGGGATTTGGTACCGTTGTTGGTCACCCTTTTTGATCAATTCGATAGGCTTGAGTTAGCGGGTCAGAAAGTATCTGCTTTCAACCCTATGGTGGTAGGACAAATCTGCGTGTCCAAATCCCATCGGGGTAAGGGTATTTTTGATTCGCTTTACGCAGGCTATAAAAAAGCGCACGCTTTACATTATGATTTTGCCATTACCTCTATCGCTTTGAGCAATACCCGATCCATGGCCGCCCATCAAAGGGTAGGATTCAAGGTGTTGAGTACTTTTGAGGACAAAACCCAGCCTTGGGCTATTGTTTATTGGGATTGGAATAGTATGTTTCCCCAACGCAGAAAAGTATAGTTTACCTGAAGAAGGTGTTGGGAAGTAGTAGTGTGAACTATCAAAAAGGTCTAAAAACAGAAATGGGAAGCGTTTCTTGCGAAAGCCTCCCATTTGGTCGACTGATCCCCGTAGTTCACAGCCTCCTCAAGCTACAGTTCAAGACTCTTCCCAGTTGCCCAGGTTGAAATCTCAGGTTGAAGCCGCCCTCTCGGACTAGTCCTGTTTTTTTAGATCCTCATCTCCATTTCTGTGGTTTCCCTTCTCAAACACTTGTTTCCAAGCGCTCCTTCATGGCGAGTATCCTGAATCTATTTATGGCAGACTCCCAGGCCGATCTGTTATAGCACTTCTGCGGTTCCCCGTCTCAAACTACTGTAATTTGTCAGTAGCTCCTTCGTGCACGATTCTCTGTACGAGGACTCCCTAGGGAATCTTCGGCTTGGTTAATCCATTCCGCTCTTCTGGGGTTGCCCCTTTCAACTTAAAGATTTCTCTCTAGGTCTTTCAAGCATGGAAATTTGATTTCGCCCGAAGACGTCTTCAAATCCAAGCAAACCGTTTTTGGCATTTCTGCAGTTTCCCGTTTCAAAGACACGCCCTTGAGCTTGTCCCCCTTTATGCCCGATCTCAAACTTTCAACTTCCGATCCAGAAACGTATTTCCGATCTTTTATCTCTTACTTGATGAATCTAAGTTCGCTCAAGAAATAAAAAAGTCAAAAAAAAATACTAAAAACTTTCCCACAATTTTTACCACAAAAATCCCTGTAAAAGAACAAGTTATCCACCTATATTAACAGTTTATCAACTAAAGATTTATGTTTTTAGTGGATAAGTCTACTTTTTTGTAGACTTGCTTTCCAAAGGGATCTTTTCCTCTCTCAATTTTTCTCTTTCCGAATTCTTTTATTTTTAAATAATAGAATAATTGCCCATCCCAAGAGATACTTTTTTTAAGCTTTTCTTACCTATTCAGTAGACTTTACTCGCATCAATTAGTACATTCACTACAAACCCAAGCGGAAGCAAGAACTTGGAAACAGGTAATCACTGGCTGAGCTAACAAATTTTCCCTAGCTCATCGTGTCCCAGCACTTGGACTTCCCCATTTTTAAAATCCTATGACTACACCCCAAGCCCGATTTACCCACGTGGATTACCTCTGGGATCCAGAAAAAGCCCGCCTCATGGAGGGCAATAAACTTGAGCTTTTTTTGTATCGCTCCAATTTACTGGGGGCCGATCTCAGAATTACCAATTTTGGAGGAGGAAATACATCCTGCAAAACCCTAGAAAAAGATCCTCTGACCCAACAAGACGTAGAAGTGATGTGGATAAAAGGTTCAGGAGGAGATATTGGTACCATGACCCGATCAGGTTTAGCGGGACTCTACGTGGACAAACTGAGGTCCTTAGAAAAAATCTATAAAGGAATTGACCATGAGGATGAAATGGTAGCCCTTTTCTCCCATTGTCTTTTTGATATGGCTTCCAAAGCCCCCTCTATAGACACCCCCTTGCATGGATTTCTTCCCTTCAAACACATAGACCACCTTCATCCCGATGCTATAATCGCCATTGCCGCTTCCAAGGATGGGGAGAAAATTACCCAAGAACTTTGGAACGGAAAGATCGCTTGGGTGCCCTGGCAAAGACCTGGCTTTGACTTGGGATTGAAGTTAAAAGAAACCTTGGCCAAATACCCCCATAGTAAAGGCATCCTTTTGGGAGGCCATGGACTCTTTACCTGGGGAGACACCTCCTACGGGTGCTACCTATCAAGTTTGGAAGTCATAGAAACTGCCTCCCTCTACCTAGCATCCCATGCTGGAAAAAATCGTCCTATCTTTGGAGGAGAGAAAGTGCCCGCCTTGGCTCCTGAACTACGTAAAAAACAAGCTGCACTTCTGGCTCCCATCCTTAGAGGCTTTGCCTCCAGCCAAGTCCGCATGATCGGTACATTTACCGATGCTGCCCCTGTACTTGAATTTGTCAATAGCCAGGATATGGAGCGCTTGGCGCCTATGGGGACTTCTTGCCCGGATCATTTCCTCAGAACCAAAATTAGCCCCCTACTCCTTCCGCTGCCCCCAGAAGTAGACCCAAGTCAGATGGACACCCACCTGCCCCGATTGCAAGAGGCCTTTGCAGCCTATAGGGAGCGCTATACTCAGTACTACCAAAGCCACAAACATCCCAATAGCCCTGCCATGCGAGACCCCAATCCCGTCATCCTTCTTTGGCCAGGGGTAGGCATGTTTAGCTTTGCTAAAGACAAGCAAACCAGTCGCGTGGCATCTGAATTTTACATCAATGCCATCCAAGTGATGCGCGGAGCTGAATCTGTTTCTTCCTATGTATCCCTCCCCCTACAGGAAGCTTTTGATATTGAATATTGGCTGCTAGAGGAAGCTAAGTTGCAACGTATGCCTAAGGAGGCTCCTCTTTCCAGAAAAATAGCCTTGGTAACAGGCAGCGCAGGGGGAATTGGGAAAGGAATCGCTACCAAATTCTTAGAAGAAGGGGCCTATGTCGTGCTCAGTGATATCAACGCAGAAAAACTAGCCTCCACCGTATCGGAATTAGAAAAAAAATTCGGAAAAGACCGCGTCTATGGAGCTACCCTAGACGTGACCGACTCCAAAAGTCTTTCATCTTGCATGGAAAAAATCGCACTTAGATATGGAGGGGTAGATATTTTGGTCAATAATGCTGGTATCTCTATTTCTAAGTCATTTGAAGCCCATACCGAAGAGGATTGGGAACGCCTACATCAAATCTTAGTGATGGGTCAATTCCAAGTTTCCAAAGCTGGAATTACCCTTTTACGCCACCAAGGCTTTGGAGGAGATATAGTAAACATTGTCAGCAAAAACGCCCTGGTGGCCGGGCCAAAAAATGTAGCCTATAGTACCGCTAAAGCGGCACAATTGCATATGTCCCGGCTGTTGGCTGCCGAACTTGCAGAAGAAAAAATCCGAGTCAATGTCATCAATCCCGATGCGGTAATAGAAAATTCTAGCATTTGGGAAGGAGGATGGGCTGAAAACCGGGCCAAAGCCTACGGCATTGCTGTGGAAGAACTCCCTGCTTACTATGCCAACAGAACCCTGCTCAAAGAAAGTGTGAAAGTAAGCGATATCGCCGAAGCTGCCTTTATCTTTGTTTCAGGTGCCTTAAGCAAGTCTACAGGCAATATGCTCAACGTAGATGGAGGCCTAGCAGCAGCCTTTCCAAGATAAGTACTGTAAGGCCCACTCTTTTCCCCTAACTGCCTATGGCCAAGGTTCCTGTCACCGCTGTCTTTGATATTGGAAAAACGAACAAAAAGTTTTTCCTTTTCGACCAACACCTCCAAGAAGTGGAGAGTTCCTACACGCGAATAGACCCTATTCCCGATGAGGATGGGTTTGCCAGCGAGGCCTTGATTCCTCTACAAACTTGGATGATGGAGACATTTAAAGAAGCGCTCCACTCAGAAAAATTTGAGGTGAAACGATTAAACTTTTCCGGACATGGGGCCTCCTTTGTTCATTTGGATGCCAAGGGATTTCCTGCCACGCCACTCTACGATTACCTCAAACCTTACCCGGAAGACTTACTGGACCAATTTTACCAGCAGTATGGAGGCAAAAAGGAATTTTGTAAAAAAACCTCCTCTCCTCCATTGGCTATGCTCAATTCAGGGCTGCAACTCTACTTTTTAAAACACCATAAGCCTCAGCAGTTTGCCAAAATTCACAGTTCCTTGCACCTGCCGCAGTACCTTTCCTACCTCTTTACAGGCGTACAGGTTTCCGATTACCCTAGCTTGGGCTGTCATACTGGGCTTTGGGATTTTGAAACCATGCACTATCACGAATGGGTAAAAAATGAAGCATGTCTATCCCTGCTCGCTCCGCTACGCAAAGGAAAAACCCTACTACAAACTACCACAGAATTTGGATGCATTCCCTGTGGCTTAGGCATTCATGATTCCTCAGCAGCCCTACTCCCTTACCTAGCCAAAGAAAAAGACCCCTTTCTTTTGCTTTCTACAGGCACTTGGGCCATAAGTATGCATCCCTTCAATACCTCTCCCCTTACTTCCCAAGAATTACGACAAGATTGCCTTCAATTTTTATCCATAGAGGGCCAGCCCATCAAGATCTCTAGATTATTTATTGGGGAAGAAAATAAGTATCAAATAGAAAGCATGTATGCCCATTGGCAACTTCCAATGGGCACCTATAAAAAATTGGTATTTGATCGTGGCCTGTACCAAAAAATCGCCTCCTCACCCGCGCCAAAAATTCGCATGAAGTACCTGCAGCCCGAAATGTTCTCTATTCCCAATGGAGAGGAAAATACCTGGGACAACTTTGGCTCCTTTGAAGAAGCCTATTATCACTTTATGCACGAACTTACATCCTTACAAGTGGCTTCTCTGCAACTCCTGCTCAAGGACGCTCCTGTACGCAAGATTTATGTAGATGGAGGTTTCCATGCAAACGAGATCTACCTAGGCATGCTAGGTATGAAATTGCCTGTTTGTGAGTTTCATGCGAGTGATTTTCCTAACGGTTCCGCATTAGGAGCGGCGATGTTGGTAAATATGGCATCCTAAACTTATCTTCCCTCCATAAAACCAATGCCCCCTCATGTAGGCTTATTTATTCCCTGTTACATGGATCAGTTTTATCCCCAAGTAGCCCTAGCCAGTCTTGAGCTTTTGGAAAAACTAGGTTGTAAGGTAAGCTATCCCATAGGGCAGACATGCTGCGGGCAGCCCTTGGCCAATGCAGGATACGAGCGGGATACCCTTACTTTGGCCAAGCATTTTGTCACCCTATTTAAAGAGGTAGATTACATCGTAGCCCCTACAGGAAGTTGCGTGCTGCATGTAAAATCCCACTTTCCAGAGCTGAAGGGTATGGAGGCTGAATTAGAGAAAACGCAGGCAAAAATCTATGAACTGACTGAGTTTTTGACAGATATCCTGCAGCTTACTTCTATAAAAGGCAAATTTCCACACAAAGTTGGATTTCACGCTTCCTGCCATGGCCTGCGTGGCTTGCGTCTATCTTCCAGCTCTGAATTGCAGGAGCCTACTTTTCACAAAGCAAAGCTACTCTTGGACCAATTGGAAGGTTTGGAATGGGTACCCTTGAGCAGGCCCGATGAATGTTGTGGATTTGGAGGGACCTTTGCGGTAAGTGAGGAGGCGCTTTCAATTTGCATGGGAAAGGATAGAATTTTAGACCACGAAAGAAATGGGACAGAGATCCTCACGGGGGTAGATATGTCTTGCCTCATGCACCTGCAAGGAATAGGAAGTAGATCGGGCAGCAAGCTTCGGTACTTACATTTGGCAGAAATCTTAAATCAAGCGCTGTCATGAATCATCCCCAAGCAGCTGCAGCATTTCTAAAAGATCAGGCAAGGGCATCTTGGCACGACGAAACCTTGTGGTATGTCCGAGACAAAAGAGATGCAGCCAGCAAGCGTCTTCCAGAATGGGAGGATCTGAGAACCTTGGCCTCGGACATCAAAGAACATACGCTCTCGCAACTGGATTATTATCTTGAAAAATTTGAAGAAAAAGCCTTTGAAAATGGTATTCAGGTATATTGGGCCAAGGATGCGGCAGAGCACAATCAAATCGTTTTACAAATTCTACAGAGCAAAGAATGTAAGGCCCTAGTCAAGAGCAAATCTATCCTCACCGAAGAATGTCATCTCAACCCTTTTTTGGAAAAAAATGGAATTGCTGTAGTTGACAGTGATTTGGGTGAACGCATTGTACAATTTTTGAATCAGCCTCCAAGTCATATTGTCTTACCAGCTATTCATTTGAAAAAAAAGGAAATAGCGGAACTCTTTCACGAAAAACTAGGGACCGAAAAAGGAAATGAAGACCCCAAGTACCTTACGGATGCGGCACGCATTCACCTAAGGGAAAAATTCCTTTCCGCAAAGGTAGCCATCACGGGAGTAAATTTTGGGATTGCCGAGACGGGAGAATTTGTGGTCTGTACCAACGAAGGAAATGCCGACATGGGGGTGCACTTGGCGGATGTGCATATTGCCTGTATGGGTATAGAAAAAATCATCCCAAGAAGAAAGGATTTGGGAGTATTTCTCCGTTTGCTAGCTAGATCGGCAACAGGTCAGTCCATCACCACCTACAGCTCCCACTTCCGAAGCCCTCGAAAAGGAAAGGAAATCCATCTGATTTTGGTGGACAATGGCAGGACAGCCCAGCTTTCTAGAAGCAACTACAGGAGTTCCCTAAAATGCATACGTTGTGGGGCCTGTATGAACACCTGTCCTATTTATAGAAGAAGTGGAGGATTTAGCTATGGAAGCACCGTTCCTGGACCCATAGGATCCATACTTTCCCCAGGTTTGGATGTAAAAAAATACAGCACCTTGCCCTTTGCCTCTACCCTTTGCGGGAGCTGCACCGACGTGTGCCCAGTGAAAATCAATATCCACGAACAACTGTATGCTTGGAGGCAGGAGATTACCCAAGCCCAGGGATGGAGTGGGAAAGAATTGTCCATCAAATTGGCAAAAGGGATTTTTACCAGTCCTCTCGCCTACCGCGTTTCGGGAAAAATCTTACGAGCTGCCCTAAAATCTCTCCCTCATTCGCTCATTTACCATCCCCTAAATGCCTGGGGAAAAGGAAGAGATCTACCGCAGCCCCCTGCCTCAACTTTTTCGGAATGGTACCAAAAAAATCGATTATGAACAGCAGGGAATCCATTTTACAAGCCATTCGAAAGCTCCCTAGAGAGAAAAAAAACCTTCCAGAATTACCCGATTTTGGAAAAAATTCGGACCTGTTGGCAGAGTTTTGTCAGTCCATCACCAGAAATGCAGGAGAGGTGCTTTCTCTAGAAGATTTCCAAGAATGGATGAAGGAGAAAAATTTTAAAAAAGTGATTTCTTTGGTTCCGGACTATGCCTCCCTTAGCACTCAGGCTATGCCTGAAGATCCCCATGCGTTAGATTCCCTTGACCTTGCCATAGTAGAAGCTCCATTTGGTGTTGCAGAAAATGGAGCCATGTGGTTAGACGAAACTAGTCTTTGCCATAGGGTTTTGCCGTTTATTGCCGAGCATTTGGTTATAGTCCTTCGCAGTGCCCACCTATTCCCTACACTCCATCAGGCCTATGCCCAGCTTCAGGATGCTAGCACAGGATTTGGAGTTTTTATAGCAGGTCCTTCTAAGACGGCAGACATCGAACAATCCCTGGTGATTGGCGCGCAAGGAGCCAAAAGTTTATGGGTAGTTCTAGTGGATTAACCACAGGAATTAGGGAAAATCAGCAAGGATAAAAGTGCTTAGACTCGGGTCAATTTGATGGGATACGTTTTTCCTGCATTCCACTGGCAAACGTAGATGTTCTCGTCCTGATCTATACATACATCGTGGCAATGCTGAAACACCGGTTCTTCTTGCACCATCACCTGCAATACTCCCTCTCTATAATAAGGTGCAGTACCTCCAGGATTAGATATTACCTTATCCTCCTTATCTAAAATGGTAACAAACCCGGAATTATCCGTTTGCTCTAAATACCTCAATCTAGACCAGCATACGCCCGCATAGAGGTAATCTCCATGAATGACCGGTCGACAAACGTAAGCGCCTGGAAGAAAAATAGTTTCTATATACCTACCCTCTAACGTGAAGCGTTTAAATGAATTGTGTCCCCTAGAGGTACAAAGCAAAGTAGGTTCTCCTCCTTTTCGGCGATCTATGGCAATGCCATGAGCCGTACTAAACTGATCGTCCCCCTTCCCAGCTCCCCCAAATTTTCGTATAAACTTTCCGTCTCTATCGTAGTGAAGAAAAAATTGAGAGCCATAACCATCCGCCACGTAAAGATCTCCATTAGGTCCTATGGCTGTTTCAGTAGGCACCCAAGGCATAGAAGGAGAATAGATCCCTTCGGAAATGGGTGAGGGTAGCTCGGTCACTATCCTACCATCAAGGGTGGTTTTGATTACCCTACCCCCATTGTCTACGACCCAGAGGTATTCCGCATCTCCTTCGTCGACCAAACTTAGTCCATGTGCTGCTTTCAATCCCAAGGTCCAGGTGCCTAATAGCTTTCCGGATTGGGAGTAGATAATCACGTTATTTTTAGGTTCGTCCGTAAGCAAAATCATTCTTCCCTTACGGTCCATCACCATTTCGTGGCAATTGATCACGGGAACCTTACTTGGGTCCAATTGACCCCATTTGGGATCTAAGGTGTATCGAAAATTTCCGTGCCCAAGAATTTTTTCTTGAGCAGCAAGTAAGGGGAGGTTTGGGCTTACGCTCATTGCTAATCCAATTAGGGAAGTATGTTGAATAAATTTTCTCCTTGAATTCATACCTAGTGCAGCTTCTTCAAGTTACTGAATTTAAAAGATTCTCCTGCAGGAAGGATTTAGTTTTTTTAAGGATCTTCACCTCATGATGTAGCGTACGCTCTTGAAATTACGTTTAGAAAATATCTACATTTGTTTCACCAAAACCAGCTATTTCCATGAATTCTCGTTTTTTAAGTGTACTCCTGGTCCTGTCAAGCATCTTAATTTTTTCTTGCACTGACGAAGTTACTAGCACCTATTCCTTTCGCACCATGATGCCTGTATATCTGGAAATGAAAGATGTACGGGCCAAGGCCATCTCCGTTGCTCCCGCGCAGGAGATTGAAGAACCAGGGAAAATTTACATCTACAAGGATTATTTATTTATCAATGAGCCCAACCAAGGGATTCACATTTACGACAATAAAAACCCAGCCAATCCCATCAACTTGAGCTTTATTCCCATAGAAGGGAATGTGGATTTGGCAATCAATAGCGATATTCTTTACGCAGACAATTATGTTGACCTTCTGGCTTTTGACATCAGCAATATCAGATCCATTCGCTTGGTGAAGAGAGTAGAAGATGTATTTACCCATTTGTACCAACACAGCACCGGAAAGGTAATCACCTTTAAAGACACGGTGATTACCAGCGAAGGTCCTAGATGGGAATACGACAACATGTGGCTTGTTCGTCCTGGCATGAGCCTAACGGCCAATATGGCCAAGGCAGCTCAAAGCTATGGAACAGGGGGATCTATGGCTAGATTTACATTAATGGAGGGTCACCTCTTCGCAGTAGACCAAAATACTCTACGGGTTTTTGATGTTGTCAATCCCGCAGAACCGAAATTCGTTAAGCCAATTGATTTAGGCTGGGGAATTGAAACCATCTTTCCCTTCCAACAAAAGTTATTCATAGGTTCCAATCGGGGCATGCACATATACGATGCCTCTACTCCTTCTGCTCCCACCCGGATGGCAGTCTACGAGCACGTGCTTTCCTGCGACCCCGTAGTGGTCAATGAGGAGCACGCATTTGTCACCCTGAGAAGTGGGAATTTCTGCGTAAATGGAGTAAATGAATTGCACGTCATCGATATTAAAGATCCGTATCAACCCAAACTAAAAAAGGCATATCCCATGCTAAATCCCCACGGTTTGGGCTTGGCTGAGCAATTTCTTTATGTAGCAGAAGGAAAGCATGGACTGAAAAGTTTTAATGTCAAGGATGTCCTTTCCATTGACAAGAATCAATTGGAATTTCTTCCATCCATGAAGTCCGTGGATTTGATCCCTGGACCCAAATCCCTGATCGTGATCGGTCCAGATGGGGTATGCCAATTTGATTACAGCAATCCTGCTGCCCTGAAAAAGTTGAGCTGTATTCAAGTCAAAGATCCAATAGAAGTGAGCTAGGCCATGGTCAAAAGATATGTATGGGTTCTGCTCGCCTTTTTTGGGTTTTTTGGCACCTGCCTGGGCCAAGAAAAGCCGTGGCTCAAACAGGTGGAAATGGGAGTTTTGGGTGGAAAAACAGAAAACCTTTGGGACGAAACCACCACTGCTAGACTAGGATTATCCGTTTCAACTTTTTTTGGAAAAGAATTCCTTCCCAAGCAATGGCTTGGGGTCAAGTTGGGAATAGATCAATACCCTTCCGTAACTACACTTCCTTTGGGGCTAGGTTGGAGAGGCTTTTTAACCCAAACGGATGGTCCAAGGCTAATGGCTGGATTAGATCTCGCTTATGGATCCCCTATCCTAGAAAAAATAGAACGTACGGATTGGTCTAGCTCATGGCACGAATCAGGGATCATGATCCACCCTAGTGTAGGATTTCGATTGCCTGCAAAGAAAGGGAATTGGGGATTGACAGCTAGTGTTGGCTATAAGAGGCAACCTACGGCTTTCCTAGAGGGCACACACAGCAATGCAGAGAGCCGCCCTAGAATTCCTTTTTTCCATACCTCCTCTCGACTACCTGAGGGGTTCAGTGCATTGACCAAAACAGCTACCTTGTACCACAGCTTAAGTATTCAAGTAGGGTTGATGTTTTAAATACTATCTATCCTCTAAGCAATTAGAATTCTAACTTAGAAAAAAAGTCTTTTGGCAGTCCATACAAGGATGGCAGCCAAGAATACTAGGATGGAAATCTTGTTGATGCCGTGCATCATCCTCAAATTAAAGCTCGTAGGGGCGTTGGGGTCGGGCTTACGAAAGACCCTGAGAAAATAATTCCCTACCTCTCCCAATTTAAAGAACTCTTTTACTGGATTTTTTTCTGCCATAAGGAATTTATTTTACTAGTAAACTATCCTGTACAAAGATAAGTTTAAGAAGGCGAGTTTTTGATAAAGAAAAATCATTAAATCGATGTATCCCTGCCTAAGCCCTATACTTGGATAGCTTCTGGCTCAAGCCACCTTCCGTCCTCACGAATGATATTGATCAATTCATCTACCGCCTGCTCTGAAGGCACAGAGCGCTTGACCACTTCCTTCCCTTTGTAGAGGGTGATTTTTCCTTTCCCTGAGCCCACATATCCGTAATCGGCATCGGCCATCTCCCCAGGTCCATTGACAATGCATCCCATGATTCCGATCTTGACCCCTTTCAGGTGATCCGTACGCTTTCTTATCATGGCTGTCGTTTCCTGCAAATCAAAAAGAGTTCGTCCACAAGAAGGACAAGAAATATACTCCGTCTTGGACATGCGGGTGCGTGCTGCTTGTAGCACACCAAAGCTGACGGAGTTGTGCAACTTGATTTGATCCAGTAGTTCTGTTCTTGAATGCTCCCCTTCTTTTTCCAAAGAAATAAAGATTCCATCCCCCAAGCCATCTACTAGCAATCCTCCCACATCCGTAGCGGTGTAGAGCATGGTATCGTCGGCAGTTTGGTCTGGATAGCTCACCTTAACCACCACCGGCACTTTGCAATTCGAATTGATCAACTGCACAAATGCCCTTCGTAAGGCAGGCATGCTGTGGGAATTGGAAGTGGACAGAATTAGCACCGTATCTTTTCGGGGTGCCACCACGGGAATAACCTTTTCGATCAGAAGGTCTTCTACCGAAAGGAAATTAAGCTCTTGATGGAGCTCTGCTGCCTTGGTGTATTCTTCTAACCTAAACAAAGGAAAAGTATTTACCTTGTCCTTTGCCTGTACCCAAACGGGGAAATCTTGAATCTCCTTCATCCCATTGGGAAGCATAAAAGGAATGGGATTGGTACCCGAATAGATGAAATCACAGCCCAAATCATTCATTTTCCACTTGTCCAACTCAGGCAAGTAAAAATGTCCTACCGCCTTCATTTCCCTATCCTGAATACTTTCAATTTTGGAAATATCGGTAATTACCCTAGGTACATTTTGACCTCCAAAATTGAAAACTTCAGCTAATTGACGCTTGGTGTACTCAAATGGATCAATGGGATAGGATACTAGGGGTACTATCGGAGCATGAGTGCTTCTTGAGGTATATCGATCAATCAAGGCCCTGGCTACGGGTGCCTCAAACTCCGGATCTTCGGTCAAGGATACCCTCACCGTATCTCCTAGCCCGTCTTCGAGCAAGGTGCCAATGCCTACGGCCGATTTGATTCTACCATCTTCTGCTTCACCTGCCTCAGTAACTCCCAGGTGAAGTGGATAAGGCTGGAATCCCCCTTCATTAAGTTTTTGAACCAACAACCTGTAGGCTTGTACCATTACTTGGGTGTTGGAGGATTTCATAGAAATTACGATATCAAAAAACTTTTCGTCCTCACATACTCTCAAAAATTCTAGAGCAGATTCCACCATCCCAAGCGGGGTATCCCCATAGCGACTCATGATCCGATCGGAAAGTGAGCCGTGATTGGTGCCAATGCGCATGGCCGTGCCGTTTTCTTTACAAATCTTCACCAAGGGTAAAAATCGCTCTCGTATCCGCTCCAACTCTTCCGCATAGGAAGCATCGGTATAGTCAATTACCTCAAATTTCTTTTTATCCGCATAGTTACCTGGGTTGATTCTGACCTTTTCCACAATCCTAGCTGCTAGCTCCGCCGCATTCGGTGTGAAGTGTATGTCTGCGACTAGGGGCGTATGGTATCCCCGCATTCGCAATTCCTCCTTGATTTTGCGCAGGTTCTCCGCCTCTTTGAGTGAAGGTGCGGTGATTCGGATCAATTGACATCCAGAATTTATTATTCGAATGCATTGCTCCACAGAGCCCTGCGTATCCATGGTGTCGACCGTGGTCATGGATTGCACCACGATGGGGTTATCTCCTCCTATGATCACATCTCCCACCTTGACAGGAATGGTTTTCCTTCGTTGATATCGGATCAAGCTATCGCAATACGAGGCTGTAAAATTTTCATTTCTAGCATCCATAACTTATATGTCTCCTAATTGAGGTCGAATAATTACTTCTTCCACCACGGCTTGTGGAGAAAGGTTGTACGTAGCAAAGACCATATCGGCCACATCCTGTGCAGCAACAAACCTTTCTGCAGGTAAGTCCACACCTGCCCAAGCATCGGTAAGGGTAGCTCCGGGAAGAATAGAAGTCACTTTTATCTGATGGGATTTAAATTCCTCACGAAAGCATTTGGTCATGCCTAACATGGCCCATTTAGATACGGAATAACTTCCTCCATTGGGATAGGCAGTAATCCCTGCAATGGATCCAATGCTGAAGATATGTCCAGATTTTCTCTGCATCAGCTCTTTGGCAAAAGCTCGGGTAAGGCGATAGGCAGAATACACATTGGTCTGCATCAAAAATTCTAGGTTGCCTTCGGCTTCATCGTGTAAGGCTCCAGGGAGAAAAATACCCGTGTTGTGAACCAGCACATCTGGAATGAATTTGGCTTTTACCTGCTCCGCAAAACGAAGAACTTCCTCCTTTACGCTAAGGTCCGCCACAAAGGTGTTGACCAAGATTTTGGGAAACCTCTCCTGCAAATATCTTCCCAAAGAAGCGAGATCCTCTCCGTTGCGGGCGCAAGTGAAAATATCGAACCCCTGTTCAGCAAATTTTTCTACTATGGCTCTTCCAATTCCCCTGGTACCACCCGTAACTAGAATACTTCTTCTCATGCAGTTGGTAAGTTAATAGTTAGTATAACAACTAATTAGATTAGACAAAGTTACATTATTTTATGGTTTACAAAGGATAAGAACCTGGCCGAGGTGATTTTCAGCATTAAAAATTAAACCTTAGGCCTAAGGAGACCATTTTAGCTATAGGATTTAGAAATGAACCTTCCTACTTTTTCTTAGAAGTTTTAGTTTGCTGTAGGGGAAAAGTTAAAAAGAAGGTACTTCCTTTTCCCAGTTCGGTTTCAAACCAAATCTTGCCGCCTGCCGTTTCTACTCCACTTTTTGCAATGGCCAATCCCAATCCAGATCCTTGGCTTTTGGTACTGAAGTTGGGTATAAAAATTTTATCTCGTAGTTCTACTGGAATCCCCTTGCCGCTATCTGAAATTTCTAAAAACACAGCCTCCTCGTTCATCCATAGCCACACCCGGATTTGGGGCCTTTTCCCTGCTTCTATGGCCTGCATACCATTAATAATAAGGTTGGCAATCACCCTACCAAAAAGTTTGTCGTCTCCTAGGATAGGAATCTGATCGCTGAAGGAATCGTCTTGAAACACCAGATCAAGCCGCTTGTCGGGTTTAAATAATTCCAAAGCTCGAGTGACAACTTCTTTAAAGTTGATGAGCTCATTGTTAGGAAGTGGCATTTTTGCAAATGTGGAAAATGAGGAGGCTATGCCACTTAGGGCATCTACCTGATGAATCAAAGTTTCTAAAGATTTTTTGAGTTTCCCTTCGTCTTCCAAATGACCTTCCTTTTGCAATCTTAACAGATGCTGAAGGGTTAATTTCATTGGTGTCAATGGGTTTTTTATTTCATGCGCCACTTGTTTGGCCATCTCCCTCCAAGCAGATTCCTTTTCTGTGGACGCTAATACTTTTTTACTTGCTTCGAGCTTGGCCAGCATATTGTTGTATTCATTGACCAACATGCCAATTTCATCTTTAGAAGTCCAGTACATGGGCACATTGTCTTCCAAGTCAGTAGTTTTTAATTTTTGGGTAAGCAACCTAAAAGGCAGGGTAAGATGCTTGGTTACCAAAAAAGACACCATCAAAAACAAAATGAAAATGATCACAAAAACATTGAAAACATTTCCTAAAGCTCCTGATATCAAAGCATTCAATTCTTCTTCTGACTCAAAAAAAGGAATGGCAAGAATCCCAAAATTACCTTCTGTTTCTTGGGAAGGTAAGGATAGATACACCGTTTGGTACTGTAATTTGCCAATCTCTTCATTTACCAAGACTTGCGACAAATTACTATCCAAAATACCAGCAAGGGCTTGAGGATGGATGTAAGGAGAAAGTATTTTCTTTTCAAAAATGGCTGGACGACTGCTTACCTCCAAAATACCTTGTTCAGAATACAGATGAATATCACTACCTACTGTATTGGCTAAGGTATTGATTTCTTCCGAGAGAACGTCTCTATCTACCGCCTGCTCTTGATTTGAAAAAAAACGAAGCAGATTTCCTTTGATCAGACTTGCTTTTTGAATGTACTGCGCATTTAGATCTTCTCTATAGCTTTGGGTTAAAAGGCCCGTAGTAATCAAGGAAATAATAATGATAGGGAAAAAAAAGGCAAAATTTAGATAAAGTTGAAGTTTGGTCGAATAATTGAATTCAAGTTTTTTAAACCCTTGAAAGAGAACACCTAACAGAATAGAAATAAAGGTCAGGAATACAAAAAGGACAAAAAACATTGAAATCGTACTAAAAAACTGGGACAATGGGAAACTTGGGGATGACAATACAATGAGATCCTCTCCATGGACAAGCCCCAAATGATGGTAGCCTTGAGTTACAACACCGGAGGTTAGGAGCTTAGGATTGGAAAGTAGGGACTCTATTTCCTTTTGCTGGTAATTATAAGTACCTGCACTTCTTACTAACTCTCCCTGACGAAAAACTCCAAAATCATAGCCTACATTTTCCAATTTGGAAGCAAATTTATTATCCAGAAGTAATCTAGGATATGCACTTTCAGACTGAATTTTTACCTGGGTAAGACCTAAAAAAATATATCCCAGTACATTGTCGCCTTTCAGGATAGGAATAAACGACACGTATTTGTTGCCCGAAGGACTTGCATTCCCTTCTAGGAAGTAAAGATCCTTTACCCTAGTAGCATAATCACTTTTGATATACTCCTGCTGTAGCGTTTTCCAATTCTTAACCTCTACTTGAC
>VGMU01000033.1 GCA_016866385.1 Bacteroidota bacterium | reverse complement strand
GCGGAGTAGGTGCTCAGACACTACAGCTTTTGAAAAGGTTCCCACAACTCCATATTACCTGTGTGGATCGATCTTCCAAGCAACTTGAAGAAGCAAAAAAGGTATTGGTAGGATTTGAATCTAGGCTAAGTTTTCTGGAGCAAGATGGATGTAAATTAGCGATAGAAGAGCGCTTTGATTCCGCTTTTGTATGCTGGACCTTGGAGCATGTATCCGAGCCAAAGGAAATGCTGGCTAGGCTAAGGGAGCATCTGGTTCCTGGGTCCAAGGTGTACGTGACGGAGGTATTTAATGCGAGCTTTTATGTATCCCCCGGCTACCATGGACTAGAAAAATATATGACTAATTTGAGTGCCTACCAAAAAATGATGGGGGGTCATCCAGATGTTGGAATCGAATTAGGGAATCTTTTGGTGGAGACAGGTTTTGCTAAAGTGGAAACGGTTTTCGATGGTTTTTACTTCGATAAAAGGAAAACTGAAAGTAAAAAAAAGTACTTGCCCTATTGGAAAGAATTACTCAAAAGTGCGTCTCACAAACTTCTAAACTTTGGATTTTGTGATTCCCAATTGCTTATTGAGGTAGAAAATGACTTTGAAAAATTAGCTGAAGATGAAAATGCCATTTTTTTCTACCAATTTGTACAAGCAAAAGCCACCCTTTACTAAGGTATTATGAAAATTCTTCGTCGGATTTGGAAAGTTCTTTGGAGGTCCTTTTTATGGTTTATTGGGCTCTCCTTTGGCTTAGTTATTTTGTATCGATTTGTTCCTGTGCCCATTACACCCCTTATGGTAATAAGAGTCGTGGAACAATCATTTGATTCGGAAAAGGAAGTTCGCTTGTACAAGGATTGGGTTTCCATAGACGAGATGTCTAGGCATGCTCCACAGGCGGTAGTGGCTGCTGAGGACCAAAAATTTTTAGAGCATCATGGATTTGATTTTGAAGCTATGCAGGAGGCGTGGGAAAACAATCAAAAGGGAAAGCAAATCAAAGGAGCAAGCACCATTACTCAACAAACCGTCAAAAATGTTTTTTTGTGGCCTTCAAGAAGTTATGTTCGCAAAGGTCTAGAAGCTTATTTTACTGTTTTGGTTGAATTGATGTGGCCGAAGGAACGTATCATGGAGGTGTATCTCAATGTTATTGAAATGGGTGACGGGGTCTATGGTATAGAGGCAGCTTCTCAGACATTTTATAACAAGAAAGCAGCAGATCTTTCCAAGGACCAAGCTGCCATGATTGCAGCAGTATTACCGAACCCAAGACGCTGGAGCCCTGCTCGTCCTACCTCCTACATTCAAAGTAGGCAGGGGTGGATCATGCGGCAAATGAGCAACCTTCCCCCAACGGGCTTTGGACAATAAATTATAAAATTATTTTTTAAAATATAATATTTTCAAGTTATAGCCTTTCCTTTTCTAAGAAAGAAGAAAGATCGCAGGCCTAGTCAATAAAAATTTATTCTCGAACCAAATAAAATTCTAAAAATTAGGGGAGTCCTCCCCAATAGCCTAAACTTGTTGGTCTTTATTAAACACAAAACCCAAAGTCAAAAAAAGGCCTAAAAATTCAAAATTGAGGCAATTAAAAAATGCAAGAAAAATTTATCCACAAAATCAATTATTTATCCACACTCTTCATCAAAAACGATATAAAAATCTGAAAAACAATTAGTTATAGTATTTTGAAATAAATGAATTTGTGGATAATTGAAGCTAAATAAAATAGTGCTAGGATTAAAATGGATCCGAAAGTGGATAATTTCAATATCCAAATTTTATTTTATTTAGGAGAAATTTGAAGTTAGGAAAGGGGCTCAATCGAATGGAAATAAGTGATGGAAAAAGAAATTTATTTCAAGTTTTCAGACAGCAAATTCACTAAAATCAGCGATTTTTTCGAAGGGATGAAAACTGAAATATTCTTTAAAAATTGTATTTAATGTTTTAGAAATATAAAAATAACTAGAATTCAAATCTACCTCTATAAGATTTAATTTTCGCAGAAGTTGATCCATGAATTTTATTTCCTATGGCAGTCTATTCTTCGTCTAGTAACTCTCTATCTAATGCTCGGATGGCATCTAGAATTAAGTACACGGTACCAAGGTAAAATTGGGGATGAATTCGCTTGAATTCATCTCTCGGGGTATGGTAATCTTCATGATCTTCTACCCCAAAATAGAGGTGAGGTATTTTTTTCTCAAAAAATGCTCCATGATCAGATGATCTAGTCCAATCTTCGCTTCCTGTTCCTGGGATATCGTGTCCAAATTTCAGTTGAGAATGGATTTGGGTGGGTAGGGTTTCTAGGATTCGTTTAAACACAGGGTGGTAGTAAGTTCCAGAAGCATATATTTCTTTGGCATCACTCCTAGA
This sequence comes from Bacteroidota bacterium, assembly GCA_016866385.1. Classification (GTDB taxonomy): domain Bacteria; phylum Bacteroidota; class Bacteroidia; order Cytophagales; family Cyclobacteriaceae; genus Algoriphagus. The sequence goes on along the minus strand of VGMU01000033.1, from coordinate 22,960 downwards.
AAGCATATCCATATTTACATTGAGTAAAATTTGATCTAGGGGTAAAGGAAAATTTTCTACCAAAGCTTTTGCCCCTCTAAGCCCCATTTCTTCAGCATCTACTGCTGCAAATACCATCCCGTGCTGGGGTTGATTTTTTGAAAAATATCTTGCCAATTCCAATAAGGCAGCAGTTCCAGATGCATTGTCATCTGCTCCATTGTATATGGAATCCCCTTCTGAGTTGGGCCTACCTATTCCCACATGATCGTAATGTGCAGTGATTACTATCACTTTTTTGGAGCTTTTTCCAGGGACAAAGGCTACAATATTGGCGACCTGATCGTAATTTTTTTGTTCTCTAGTATGGAAAAAAGTAAAATGCTGAACATACTCTGGAAAAAGAGGCTGAACGCCCTCAAGAGAACTTAATTCTTGTAGTACGTAGTTTTGTGCTTGTAAATGTCCATCGCGGTGAGGCCTTCGCCCAGACCAGTTGTCAGATGCTAAACGCTCTACGTGTTGGAGCAGTCGGACACTATCAATTTCTTGTGCAAAAGAGAAGGAATAGGTACCAATAACTAAAATTAAAGTAATTAATTTGTGTTGAAGCATAAGAAATAGTGGCCAGGTTCCGTTGGGAAGAAAGCGATAGCCTTCTTAATCATTATCCGGTTGTTGAGATTTTATGAAATATATCATTGCTTTTCTTTTTTTACTAGTAATTCCTTTTAAAAGCCAAAGCCAAGGGGCTTTGCCCCCTACATTTTTTGAGGGGAAGTCCATGGTTCTTATTTCCAGTGATCCTTCAGCTTTTCCTTCCTTATCTTGGCGAGCATTGGCCGATAGCTTGCATTCGTATTTCATTGCCGCTGGAGGTGATCCAGTAGGGTATTTAGAGTTGGAGCAAGTAGTTTTATCGGAAGTAAGACAGGCAGAGTATGCCAAAGCATTTCAACAGAGGCAAATACAGCAAGCCATTTTGGTCACTAGACAAAAAGAAAAGGTGAGTATCCATATTGCCTTGCTATCTGGAGATGCTAATCTCATCTCTACAACGGGAATTGCGACTTTTTCTGGTATGGATTGGAAACAAGCAGGGGAACAGTTGGCAGCCTTTGGCAAGAGTACCAAAACGAAAAATCTCTTGGTCATCGATGTACCAGAATTTCCAAGTTTGGGTGAAAAAGTAGCGGCCAACACGAATCAAAAAGTTTTTCAAAGAAAGCCTCTGAATTTGGAGGTATTTAAGTTGGGTATTCCTTTAGAAGGCTCAGCAGCCCTGTTAGGCCCCATGAGTTACTATAGATACGATCTTTTGGGAAAAAATCAGGAGGTGTTTTTAGCAGAGTTGGAAAATCAAAAAAAAGAAATCGAGGAAATTTTTAAGCAAAATTATCCCCATGCTTTCGTTTGGCTTACCGAATCAAAGTCATCGCAGGAACTCATCAACGATCAGGTGCAATTTGTTCTCCTAAAAGCAAGCGGCCGACAAGGAGATCTAATGAAAAGCTTTGGTTTGGAACCAGTAACAGGGGATGAAGCGAACCAGATGGTCGTAAAATATTACATCACTTTGCTGGTAAGAGACGAAATTTATCTTGGACCCACTTGGGATGCATCTCCCAATTCAAGCCTAGCCTTACGGCAGTTCTTAGAAAATTTAAAAAAATAGAGACATCAGGAGGGGATTATTTTTTTGTCACCCAGGGAAGGTTTTTAGAAAGAAGTATTGGGAAACAACTCTTCGTTGAGAAAGGGAATAAGGGAAAGTAAGATGGCTTGCTTGTAGTAGGACTCCCTAGTGAGTAATCCCTGTGTCAAAAGACCTACCGACCCCCCTTTTTGTTTGGAATTTCTTTCCTTAAAAACAAGGTCGTCTGCTTCGCCTAGCTCCCTACCTTGGCGAATCAAATTCACCACAATGGAGGGAAGGTAAAAAGTGCCGGTTTGTGCTTGGCTGGTTTTCCCAGAAGAATGAAGTATAAAAATCCAAGCGAAAGCATACATTCCTCCCTGGTCTTCTGCTACTCCTCCTTCTATTCCTAACCAATAGTTGGCCTCTGGCCGTAACTGCCGGGCATGAAGCGCCCTGTTTTTTGCACCTAACCAGGTTTCTTCTAATCCAAATGGCTGATCAGAGACTCCCGATAGCGCAGCTACACCCTCGACCGAAATAGATTTGGGGAAGGCCATGTCGAAAGCTTCTCGGGTACAAGCGATTTTAACAGGATTTTTGCTCCCTACCACGACCAGTTGGGGGGTCTTTGGGAAAAGTGGATCTGGGGGAGGGGCCATGCTAGTGGTCAAAGCCCTAGGCCATGTTGGTAAATACCTGATTCACATCGTCATCCTCTTCCAAACGATCAATTAGCTTGGAGATGATTTCCTCCTGCTCCTCAGTCAATTCGGTCAGGGTAGTGGGGAAGCGCTGAAAATCTGCAGAAATAACTTCAATGGAACGATCTTCTAAGGCTTTTTGCATTACTCCAAAATCCTCAAATTCGGTGTAAACAAAGATTTCTCCTTCGTTCTCGGCAATTTCAGTGAGGCCAAAATCAATCAATTCCAATTCGAGTTCTTCTAAGTCGTAGGCAGCTTTTGCAAAGCGAAAAACTGCTTTTCGTTCAAACATAAAACTAACAGATCCCGAGGTTCCCAAAGAGCCCCCAGCTTTTGCAAAGTATGAACGGACGTTGGCTACCGTGCGGTTGGTATTGTCGGTGGAGGTTTCTACTATTACCGCTACTCCAAATGGGCCATAACCTTCGTATACGATTTCTTCGTAATCTTTTTCTTCTTTATTAGAGGCGCGTTTGATGGCACTTTCAATTCTATCTTTAGGCATTTGTGCCCCTTTGGCATTTTGAATGACTGTCCGAAGTTTGGCATTACTAGAGGGATCTGGTCCTCCTGCCTTGACAGCCATGACGATTTCCTTTCCTAATCGGGTAAATACCTTGGACATTTTGTCCCAACGCTTGAATTTTCTCTCTTTTCGGAATTCAAATGCTCTTCCCATAGCTGTGATCTTTTATAGGAAGCAAAACTAACAAATTCTTTTTTCCATTGAAACCCAATGTGTCCTAGCAACACCTCCCAGCGATGCCTAAAGTAAGGGATCTCTTCGTTTTTACTTCTTCTGAGGGTTTATCTCTGCCTCCTTACCCAGGACTTTCTCGAGGAAGGGATTAAACCCTATTTCACGCACGGGGTCTAAACTCAAAACAAACCTAAAACGAACATGAAAAATTATATCCTTGCCACGGCATTTTGCACCTTTTGGAGTGTTGGACTTTTCGCACAAAATCAACGCATGCAGGGGCCACCTTCTCCCCAACAGCGGGCCGAACGAATGGCAGAAACCATGCTGCAGGAACTCAAACTTTCAGATCAGCAATTTCAGCAGGTAAAACAGCTTCTGTTAGAAAATGCAGAAATGCGGCAAGAAGCGATAGAGCAAGGCAGGCAAGCCATGGAAGCTAGAAAAGAGGCTGCAACTGCTCAAGAAGAAAAAATTACCAGCATCCTCACAGAAGAACAACGTTTGCTTTGGGAGGCATGGAAAGAGAAACGCAGGTCAGAAGATGCTGGAGGAAGAAATAGAAGATTTCCTAAAAATCGAGGACCTAGAGGCGAAAGGTAATACCATTCCTTTGAAACTAGATGGGAAGACATGTCAATGGATAAGGATCACTAGGCATGTCTTTACCTATCTTCTTCTATGGTAAATAGAGAAGCATCTTTTTTAGGAAGAGAAGAAGTTCCCATCAAGAACTCATCCACTTTGACGGCAGCTTCTCTGCCTTCTGATATGGCCCAAACTACGAGAGACTGTCCTCTTCGCATGTCTCCAGCCAAAAATACCTTGGGATGTGTGCTGCAAAAATTGTGCGATTTGGGCAGCTTATTTTCCATAAGTGCAATTCCAAAGCTTTCCAATAGTGCTTGCTGACCTGGACCTACATACCCTATGGCAAGGAAGGCAAGATCGCATGGTAAGGTCCGCTCAGTACCTGGGATCTCCTCATATACCATTCTGCCATCTTGGTATTTCCATTCCAAATCTACTACGGTAAGTCCCAAAACCTTCCCTTCGGCGTCACCAACAAATTCTTTGGTAAGTACGGAGTACAGGCGCTCGCCTCCTTCTTCATGAGAGCTAGAGGTTCTTAAGGTCATGGGCCATTCTGGCCAAGGGTTGGTGGTAGTTCTACGTTGTGGAGGCTTGGGAAGTAACTCCAACTGGGCGATACTAGCAGCCCCATGGCGCTGGGAGGTCCCTATGCAATCGCTTCCTGTGTCTCCACCCCCAATGACTAGGACATGTTTGCCTTTTGCAGAAATAGGATTTTGTGAAATTTCACCTCCAATGACTTGGTTTTGTTTGCCTAAAAACTCCATCGCGAAATGAACTCCCTGGAGCTCAGCTCCCGGTATGGATAAGGCTCGGGGTTGTTGTGCACCAATGGCCAAAACGATAGCATCGTACTGCTGCAGAAGCTCTTCTGTCTCCACCTGCTTTCCAATTTCTTGATGGGTAAGGAATCGTACGCCTTCTTGTTCCATCAGCGTAATTCTTCTATCAATGACCCATTTCTCTAACTTAAAATCAGGAATTCCATAGCGGAGTAAGCCCCCAATTTTTGCTTCTTTTTCATAGAGACTTACCTCGTGGCCTGCTTGATTGAGTTGGTCTGCTGCAGCCAGCCCGGCAGGCCCTGAGCCTATTACGGCCACTTTTTTGCCTGTTCTTTTTGTGGGAGGAGCAGCTTGAAGCAAACCCAGTTCATAGGCTGTTTCTACTATGCTTTTTTCAATCAACTCTATGGTTACCGGGTCCTTATTGATTCCCAAAACGCAGCTTGCTTCGCAGGGTGCTGGACATATTCGTCCAGTAAACTCTGGAAAATTGTTGGTGCTGCGCAAAATTCGTATGGCTTGCTGCCAATCTTGAGTATACACGGCATCATTAAATTCTGGTATCACGTTGCCTAAAGGACAACCATGATGGCAAAAAGGAACTCCGCAATCCATGCATCGTGCGGCCTGAACTTGCACTTTCTCCTCGGAAAAAGGAGTATAAATTTCCTTATAATCCTGTATCCTCTCTTTGGGATTACGGCCCACAGGCGTTTCTCGGCCAAATTGTAAAAATCCGTTTTTAGCTCCCATATTAAGCCATTGAAGTTGCGTGGAGGATTAATTTTTTTGCCAAAATGGCTTTGTAATCTTTTGGTATCACCTTGATAAATGCACCCTTGGCTTGTTCCCAATCCTGTAAAAATTCATGTGCACGTTTACTTTGGGTAAATGCCAAGTGGCGTTTGAGGTAGGACTTAATTAAGGAATAGTCTGCGTCATCGGGCAAATCAAGATCTACCATTTCGGTGTTGACTTCTGCTAGGTAGGTTTTGAGGACAAAGGCTAGCCCACCGCTCATCCCCGCGGCAAAGTTTCTGCCTATTTCTCCCAGATTAATGACTATTCCCCCGGTCATGTATTCGCAGCCGTGATCTCCTATTCCCTCAATGACTGCATTGACTCCAGAGTTACGCACACAAAATCTCTCCCCTCCTTTTCCATTGATATAGGCTTCTCCTGAAGTGGCGCCATAAAAGGCTACATTTCCAATGATAATATTTTCTTCCGCCAAAAAGCGAGCATTTCTACTGGGGTAGCATATCAATCTTCCTCCAGAGAGTCCTTTTCCAAAGTAATCGTTGGCTTCACCTTCCAATTCAAACTGTACTCCTTTGGCTAGGAATCCTCCAAAAGTTTGTCCTGCAGACCCTGAAAATGTAAATTTTAGGGTGTCTTCTGGAAGGCCAATGCTTCCGTAGATGTTGGAAATTTCATTGGAGAGCATGGCCCCTACTGCTCGGTCGGTATTTTTGATTTCGAAAAACCCTTGGGCAGGAATGGCTTGCTCCAAGGCAGGACTCGCTGCTAGGAGTAATTTTCGGTCAAGGACCTCATCCAAATCCACTTCTTGGTCGATTTGCTTGTGCGTGCCTACGTGACCGGGGACTTCCACTTTATGGAAAATAGGAGAAAGGTCGATTTTATCGCGTTTCCAATGGGAAAGGTGATTAGCAGATTGAAGCACCTGGCTTTGACCAACCATTTCATTAATGGTCCGGAAGCCAAGAGAGGCCATGATTTCTCGAAGCTCTTCCACCAAAAATTTAAAGTAATTCACCACATGATCCGGGTCCCCGGTAAAGAGTTTACGAAGCTCTGGATCTTGGGTAGCTATCCCTACAGGGCAGGTGTTTAGGTGGCATTTCCGCATCATGATACAGCCTTCCACCACCAAGGCTCCGGTTGCAATCCCCCATTCTTCTGCTCCAAGGAGGGTGGCAATGGCCAAGTCTCTTCCAGTCCTCAATTGCCCATCTGTTTGCAGCACTACCCTGCTTCGAAGGTTGTTTCGAACCAAGGTCTGATGTGCTTCTGCAAGGCCAAGTTCCCAGGGTAAGCCAGCGTGACGAATAGAACTCAAGGGAGAAGCTCCAGTACCCCCATCTGCTCCAGAAATTAGAATCACATCGGCCATGGCTTTGGCCACGCCAGCAGCCACAGTACCTACCCCTGCTTGCGATACCAGCTTGACATTGATTCTTGCCTTTCGGTTCGCATTTTTCAAATCAAAAATGAGTTGAGCCAAGTCTTCAATGGAGTAGATGTCATGATGCGGAGGAGGAGAGATCAAACCAACTCCAGGCGTGGAATGCCTTACTCTCCCTATCCAATCGTCAACTTTATGACCGGGCAGTTGTCCTCCTTCTCCTGGCTTGGCTCCTTGAGCCATTTTGATTTGAAGTTCGTCGGCATTACTAAGGTAGTGAGAAGTGACCCCAAACCTTCCTGAAGCAACTTGTTTGATGGCTGACCTTTCCCAATCCCCATTGGTTTTTTTCTCGTAACGTATCTCGTCTTCTCCACCTTCTCCAGAATTACTTTTGGCTCCTATTCGGTTCATTGCGATGGCCAAGGTGGTATGGGCTTCATGGGAAATGGAGCCAAAGGACATGGCGCCAGTGGCAAATCGCTTTAAAATGAGTGCTGCTGGCTCTACTTCCTCTAGGGGAACAGCTATTTGCTTTTTAAACTCAAACAAGCCCCTTAAAGTGAGGCCATCTTGAGACTGCTCGTTTATTTTTTCAGCAAATTTTTTATATAAGTTGTAGTCTCCTAAGCGAGTTGATTTTTGCAACAAATGAATGGTTTCAGGATTGAATAGGTGCTTTTCTCCTCTTCTTTTCCATTGGTATACTCCTCCAGATTCTAGGTTTTCCGTAGAGGCTCCAAAGGCGGCCTTGTGCCGAATCAACACCTCCTTGGCCAGCTCGTCAAAGGAGATGCCACTGATGCGAGATACCGTGCCTTTAAAGCAGCGGTCCATCACTTCTGGACCAAGGCCTATGGCTTCAAAAATTTGAGCTCCTTGATAAGATTGAAGTGTAGAAATACCCATTTTGGAGAGTACTTTCAGTAGCCCTTTACCAATGCCTTCTTGGTAGTTGGTCAATACCTGCTTCTCTTCTTGAACCTTAGGAAACTGATCTTTTCTGTACAGGTCTAGTAAGGTCTCCAAGGCCAAGTAAGGATTGATGGCAGAGACTCCGTAGCCGATGGCCGTGGCAAAATGATGCACCTCACGGATATCGGCAGATTCCAAGACCAATCCTGCACGGGTTCTGATCTTCTTTTTTACCAAATGCTGATGTACCGCTCCAATGGCCAATAAGGAGGGGATAGGGGCTAGCTGCTCCGTAATTCCTCTATCGGAAAGAATCAACACGTTTTTTCCTTCTAACAAGATGGCCTCTTCGGCTTCTTGGCAAAGGGTATCCAAGGCAGCTAAAAGCCTACCGGGCTGCTGATCTGCTTGAAAATGCCCGAAAAGACGCTTGGCCCTGTAGCCCAAATGCTCCATTCGTGTGATTTTCTCTAAATCCTCATTCAACAAGACAGGTTGGGAAATGTGAATTTGCTTGGTATGCTGTGGGCTTTCCTCTAATATATTGTGTCCTTCACCAATTCGAGTAAATAGGGACATGACCAATCGCTCCCGGATGGGGTCTATGGGGGGATTGCTTACTTGAGCAAAGAGTTGTTTGAAATAATTTGAAATGTGTTGGCTTTGAGAGGATAGCACCGCCAATGGCGTATCCGCCCCCATGGAGCCAACAGCTTCATAGCCCGATTCACCCAATGGGGCTAGAATCACTTTTAATTCCTCGGTAGTATAGCCAAAAGCGGTTTGCCGGGTTTGGATTTCTGCTGTAGAATAAGGATAGGCAAGCTCGTCTGGATCAGGTACTAACCTAAGCTTGGTGCGCTGTTCATTCACCCACTTGCTGTATGGCTGCCTGCGGCAAATGTCCCCCTTTACCTCTTCGTCGAAAAGGACTCTTCCTTGTTCCAGATCGGCCCACAGCATACGTCCTGGGCTAATTCTTCCTTTCTCTGAAATACTGCCTTCCCGAATGGGTAAGGCGCCTGCTTCTGAGGATAGGATCAAGCGTTGATCTTTAGTGATAAAATACCTCAGAGGTCGCAGGCCATTTCGGTCCAGGGTTGCTCCCACAGATTTCCCATCGGTGACCAAAAGGGCAGCAGGGCCATCCCATGGCTCTACCAGAGAAGCATGAAATTTGTAAAATGCTTCTCGATCCCTGTCCATGACTTCATTGTCTTGCCATGCTTCAGGAACGAGCATCATCAAGGCATGTGGCAAACTTCTTCCGCTAAGGGTAAGCAACTCCAGCATAGCGTCCAAGTTGGCGGAGTCGGAATTCATTTTGTTGGTAATGGGAAGAAGTTTGGCCAATTCCTCATCGGTAAAGAAGCTGGATTTCATCAGCGCTTCTTTCGATCTCATTTTATTCAAATTGCCTCGAATGGTGTTGATTTCTCCGTTATGGGAAAGGAAGCGGAAAGGTTGGGCAAGCCTCCAATTGGGGAAGGTGTTGGTGGAAAACCTAGAATGGACGATGGCAAAGGCAGAAGCCATTTTTGGATTTTGTAAATCCTTAAAAAAGGGCAGTACCTGGTCGGTTCGTAATTGGCCTTTGTACACTACGGTACGTGAACTGAAGCTAGCAAAATAAAAGGCATGGTTGACCCCAGGAATTTGAGAATTGATGCTAGAGCTAGCATAATTCCTGAGTACATAAAGCTTTCGCTCTAGGTGCAGGTCCGTAAGTCCTTGTCGGTGGCGTACAAAAACCTGCTCGATATTGGGCATGACTTCCAAAGCTCCGGAACCGGGTATGGTTTCGTCTACAGGTACTTTTCTATATCCTAAAAGTTCAAAATCTAGCTCTTCAATCAATTGGTTGAGGAGCTCTTTTGATTTTAAATAGAGCTGCTTGTTGGTTGGGAAAAAAGTCATGCCAAGCCCAAAATGCCCTGGCTCGGGGAGCTTGATTTCTGTTCGGCAAGTTACCTCTTTTAAAAATTGATGGGGAATCAGAAAGCATATCCCAGCCCCATCTCCCGTCTTGGGGTCTGCACCTCTACCGCCACGGTGCTCCATGTTGCTCAACATGTAAAGGGCATTGCTGATCGTCTCGTGAGTAGGGGTATTACTTAAATCCACCACCGCGCCGATTCCACATGCATCATGCTCAAACTCTGGACGATATAATCCTTGCTGCATTACTAAGATTTAATAGGGATAAAAATTTCCAAAAATTACAAAAAAAATCTAAATCATTAAAATAATGATAATAGAAATACAAAAATAATAATGAAAACTAGTAAATAACAAAAAAAAAATGAAAATACGGAAATTGAATTTTGAATATTTTTTTACCTATAAATCGCATGGTTTTTGAAAAAATCGAAAAAAATGAAGTCTATTTTAAATTTTTTTCAAAAAAACTTCAGGCCCAACAGAAATAAGGCCAAGTAAATCTGTTCAAAAAATAATTTTTATTTGGTACTTATTGCCATACTCAATAGAAAAAAATGAAATATATTCTTAGTACAGAATATATTAAAGATTTATAAGTAGGCTTAAAAAATAGGATTTCAGATTAATCTGTAAATGGGGCGAGATCATCTTTTTCTGCTGTGCGCAGGTGAACTTTAACCTTTTTAATTTTCCTTGAATCCACAGCCAATACGGTAAATTCGAAAGGATTGAAAACAATTTTAGCTCCATTTTTGGGGAGTTTGGCATTGAGTTCTAAAAGTAGTCCCCCTAAGGATTCACTCTCTCCTTTGACTTCTTCGAAAAGTTGTGGATCCAGGTCTAATTTTTTGCAAAAATCATGTAAGGATATTTTACCTTCAAACAAGAAGGTATGTTGGTCTAGTTCTTGGAAAAAGTAAGTATCCGGTTCATCAAATTCATCGTGGATTTCTCCTATGATCTCCTCAAGGAGGTCCTCCAAGGTGATTAGGCCAGAGGTGCCCCCATATTCGTCTACCACAATGGCCATGTGCACCCGCATTTTCTGAAAATCCTTGAGCAAAGCATCTACCTTTTTGTTTTCTGGCACAAAAAAGCTTTTTCGAACCAAGGTACTCCAGTCGAATGATTCGTCTTTGTCTATGTGAGGCAGTACATCTTTGATATACAGTATGCCTTTTATCGAATCAATGGTTTCTTCGTAAACAGGAATTCTGGAATAACCACTTTTGTTAATTTTATCCATGAGTTCATGGAAATCAAGTCCTATTTCTACTGCCGAAATCTCCATTCGGCTTTTCATCACTTGCCTCACGGTGAGTGTTCCAAAGTTGACGATTCCCCGAAGGATTTCTTTTTCTTCCTCTGGGGTTCCGGCAGCATTGAGTTCCAAGGCTTGATTTAATTCTTCTACGGTTAGGGAATACCCTCTTTGTTGAATTTTTCTTTCCACGGCTTTGGTCTGAGCAAGTATAGCAGAAGAAAGGGGGAGGACCGCCTTATTAAGGAGAGTAATTACACCAGAAAAAGCTGTTACAAATCCAATTTTCGATTTTTGAGCTAGCATTTTGGGAAGAAGCTCAATTCCTACTACCATCCCTAATCCTTGGACCAGGATGCCTACCCAAAAAGGGAGGGGATCTAAGGAATTAAAATAATAGGTAAATAAAAAAGTGCTCAAGACCAGGCTTCCGAGGACACCTACTTGTTGCAGGAGCATCAAGCTACTCAAAAGTTCTCTTGGGCTAGTTAGGAGGCGATCCATGTGAGTCCCTTTTTTGGGGTGACGCTGACGTAGCAAAGTCAATTTATCCTGAGTTAAGGAAAAAATAGCTGCTTCAGCTCCAGAGCAAAGCATGGCCCCTAAGACAAAGAGAAGCAAGACTAATCCATAACCCAATAAAAAGCTAAAAGAGTACGGGAAAACCTGGGCTATCAAAAGGTAACTCGGGTAAGGGTCGTCCATTTGCAAGTGAGAAATGAAAAGGTAAAAGTACAAAAACCCCCAAACATGTAGCTTAGGGGTTCAATTTACTTAAAAAGGGAGATCATCATCTCCTTCTTCTAAAGACATTGCTGGCACGCTGGCCGAAGTGCTAGAAGCAGGGGATTGTGCTGCATTAGCAGCTCCTGGAGCAGTAGACATTCCTTCTGGTTTCCCGCCTACCATGGTAAAACTTAGGACACGAATTTTCATTCGCTTTCGGTTTTGTCCTTGTTCATCGGTCCATTTATCGGATTTTATTTTACCTTCTACATAGATCTGAGAACCTTTTTTCAGGTATTTTTCAGCAACTTTTGCCTGCTGATCCCATAGCTCGAGATCGTGCCATTCGGTCTGTTCCACGCGATTGCCATTTCTATCTTGGTAGGCTTCTGAGGTAGCCAAACTCAGGTTGGCAACCACCTTATCTCCTTCAAGATACTTGACCTCTGGATCGGCCCCCAAGTGGCCCAATAAAATTACTTTGTTTACGCCTGCCATTGCATTGTGGTTTATGTGATAAAAAAGTTTAGAAGAATTGAAAGTACTCAAATCCCTCGATCGTTCAAATACCTGAGCATCAATATTGGTTTGGGTAAGGCATCAAGTTGTCTTTCTTCTACAAGTTGGTATCCAGACAAATCCGCCCATTTCTTGAGTTGAGCCATATTTTCCTGGGAAATTTCCAATTCCCAGAAGGAAACATATAAGCGACGGTGTGACAGTAAATGTCTATATTTTTTAGGAAAAAGAAGGGGGGATTGTTGTCTCGCCCAGGGAGCATTGGGAAGATTTTCCAAAAGAGGGAAATCATACAAGCCTGTCCAAATATCTCCCGGGCCTCTTTGGTTACACACCCATGAGGTGCCGCAGGTCAGCACCAGGTAGTTGATCTCCCTGTCTTTTACCTTGGTTTTATTTTCTTTGACGGGCAGGGCACTTACCAGATTATTTTGAAAAGCAAAACAAGAGGAAGATAGTGGGCAAGAAATACAATCTGGAGATTTGGGTACGCAGCAGCGTGCTCCGAAATCCATGATGGCCTGATTGTATGCTGAGTGCTGCTCTTTAGGGAGCAGTACATTGGCTAGGCTTTCAAATTCCTTGAATGCAGAACTGCTTGCGATATCGGTGGTAATTCCAAAATACCTTGCTAATACTCGAAAGACATTTCCATCCACCACCGCTTTTGCTTCTCCAAATGCAAAGCTGGATATAGCTGCTGCAGTATACTTTCCTACTCCCTTGAGTCGAAGAAGGGATTCGTAGGTTGAAGGAAAATTGCCCTGAAGTTCATGCAAAATAAATTTTGCACATTGATGAAGGTTTCTTGCCCGGCTATAGTACCCCAATCCTTGCCAAAGTCTAAGCACTTCGGACTCTGGAGCCATAGCAAGATCTTTTACGCTAGGATAGGCTTCTACAAAAGAAATGTAATAAGGTAAGCCTTGTGCCACTCGGGTTTGCTGTAGGATAATTTCAGACAACCATATTTTGTAGGGGTCTTGGGTTTCTCTCCAGGGAAGTTCGCGGGGATGGGCTCGGTACCAGGCAAGAATTTCAAGGGAAAACATTTGATTTTCAACTACTTTACGCATAAGCTTCCGGGGAGATTCAAGATACAAACCAAGCTATTTTTTTCAAATATCTTTTTTAATTGCCAATAGCATCGTACATTTGCCAACCCAAAATCACTTGGTTCATAGGTGGTTAGGGGCATCCTAAAATTTCTAAAATAAATTTACTGTGACAAAAGCAGAAGTAATTACCAAAATTTCCGAAAAAACTGGAATTCAAAAAGACGATGTTACCCAAGCCGTAGAGGCGTTTTTCAAGGTAGTTAAAGATTCCATGGCTGATGGAGACAACATCTACGTCAGAGGATTTGGAAGTTTCATCAACAAGAAAAGGGCAAAAAAGATTGCGCGAAACATTTCTAAAAATACCGCTATCGTTATTGAAGAACACTTTATTCCTGCATTTAAGCCCTCTAAGGTATTTGTAGAGAAAATAAAGAATAGCAAAAAAATTAAGCAAGTAGCCGCTCAGGGATAAGCCTGGGTGGATAGGTACATGAAAAAACTTCAGTTTGTTCTCATTGGCCTAGGGTTAATCTCTGTTTTAGGGCTCTACGCATTGCCCAAGGTAGTCGTAGAAAACAAGGATACGGAGAGCACCATGGAGGGAGAAGGAGGCGATCCAACTTCCGAGGCGATCACAGCGTCCCATGAGAATACACTATCTTCTAAAAATAGAAGCCAAGCGGATCAGCTGATCCAACAGTTTGCCAACGCTCCGACTCCTGAGGAAAAAGTGGCTTCTGCTCAAGTCTTGGCCGGAATTTATTCTGAAGAAGGGATTTTTGATAGTGCCGCTTATTATTGGAGTGAAGCAGCTGAGATTTGGCCTGATAATTTGTTTGTGGTAGAAGAAGCTGGAAAAGCATCCTACGAGGCATTTTCATTTGCCTTAGACAAACAAAAAGTAGAGACTCTAGCAGCCAAAACCAGGACGTACCTGAATAGGGTGTTGGAAAAAGATCCTTCTCGACTTGACTTGAAAACTAAAGTCGCGATGACCTATGTCTCTTCTGCCAATCCCATGCAGGGCATTACCATGCTTCGGGAAGTGTTGGAAGAAGATCCTCAACATGAAGATGGGCTTTTCAATATGGGGGTTCTCTCCATGCAATCTGGACAGTACGCACGTGCTGTTGAGAGGTTTGAGGAGCTGGTACGCTTTCATCCGAGCAACGTGCAAGGCCAGTTTTATTTGGCCGTGAGTTATTTTGAATTAAAAGAAAAGAATAAAGCAAAAAAACAGTTTGAACAGGTAAAACAGATGACCCAAGATCCTATGATTTTGAGTAGTGTGCAAAGTTACCTAGACAAACTATAACCTATTTCAAACACTTTAACATGTAATCCTATGCCTTGCGGAAAAAAAAGAAAACGCCATAAGATCGCTACGCACAAGCGTAAAAAGAGATTAAGAAAGAATAGACATAAGAAGAAGTAAGAACTTCTTGGAGTACCTATTTGCGTACATTACGTTCATTAACATAATTAATTAAAAAAAATTTGAGTACGGAATTGTTAATCGATTCTGCTCAAAATGGAAGTCGAATTGCCTTATTGCAGGATAAGCAATTGATTGAGCTGCATTCCGAAGGAATGGATACTCAATTTAAGGTAGGTGACATTTATTTGGGTACGGTCCGTAAGATAGTCAATGGACTCAATGCCGCGTTTATTGACGTGGGCTATGAGAAAGATGCCTTTCTTCATTACCAAGACCTAGGTCCAAATATCAATAGCTTGTTGAAGTTTATCAAGATGGTTCGCAACAACAACTATAACAACTACTTGCTAAAAGGCTTTGACAACGAACCTGAAATAGAAAAAGTCGGTAAAATCGACAAAATTCTAGCCAAGACCAATCAGGTGCTGGTTCAGGTAGTCAAAGAACCTATTTCCACTAAGGGCCCTAGGCTATCCTGTGAGCTCTCTCTACCCGGGCGCTACCTTGTATTGGTTCCTTTTTCTGACACAGTCAATGTGTCCAAGAAAATCAGAAGCAACGAAGAGCGCAAAAGGCTACTCAGACTCATCAATTCAATCAAACCAGCCAATTTCGGAGTAATCATCCGAACCGTGGCCGAAGGACAGTCCGTGACGGAACTTGATAAAGACCTTCGAAATCTTCTCGCAAACTGGGAAGCTGGAATGAATAAATTGCTGAAAGCCAAAAGTCGGGACAAAATTATTGGAGAGATGAGTATGGCCTCCTCCTTAGTAAGAGACCTACTCAATGAATCATTCGACGCAATCACCGTAGAAGAAGAGTCCACGTACGATCAGATCCGTTCCTACATCAGGTCAATAGCTCCTGAAAAAGAGAAAATTGTAAAACTTTACAACGGTAAAGTCAAGCTATTCGAAAGTTTTGGAATCGAAAAGCAAATCAAAAGCTTATTTGGACAAACCGTTAGCCTTCCTCAGGGAGGGTATGTAATTATCGAGCATACGGAAGCCCTGCACGTCATCGACGTCAACAGTGGGAATAAGTCCAATCAAGAAAGTGACCAGGAATCCACAGCACTTAAAACCAACCTGGTAGCTGCTAAAGAAATTGCTAGACAACTCCGCCTCCGAGATATGGGAGGAATCATTGTGGTCGATTTTATCGATATGAAAAGAGCCGAACACAAGAAGGCAATTTTTGATGCCATGATGATGGAGATGAAATTTGATAGATCCAAGCATACCGTTTTGCCTTTAAGCAAATTTGGGCTGATGCAAATTACACGGCAGCGTGTACGTCCAGAGGTCAATATTGTGACCAAGGAAACTTGCCCTTCGTGCAACGGTACCGGCAAAATCCAAGCCTCCATTTTGGTGGCAGATAAGTTGGAAAAAGATCTAGAGCATATTGCAACGGTTCAAAATGTGGACCATATCCACATTGGGCTGCATCCCTACCTGCACGCCTACTTTACTAAAGGAATGATTAGCCAGAGAGTAAGGTGGTTTTTGAAATACTTTAAATGGATACGACTGATCAAAGATTCTTCCCTACCAGTGACGGAATACAGATTCCTAGATGAATCTGGAGAAGAAATCGAACTAAAAGTAAAAAGCGAGGCTGAGTAAGCCCCGCTTTTTTTTTCTCTTTAATGATTCGATTAAAAAGGGAGTGCGTCTTCTTCGGAGGAAGAATAAAAGGTATCTACAGAGGGAGCTTCTTGAGGGGCAATTTCTCCTGCTTGGCTACGATCTACTTTGTAGGCTTTCACTTCGGTGTACCAACGTCCGTTGTACTCCCTACTTTCGACATCGATTCCTAAGGTAACTTTTTCCCCTACTTTTAACGCAAATTGATCGATCTTATCCCCCCATAGTGCCACGCATACCTTTTTGGGATACTGTCCTTCCGTTTCTAAAATAAATTCCTTCTTCCTCCAAGAATTTCCACTTTTTGAATTCCCACTTACCTCCTGCAACTGGTCTATGATTTTTCCGCTTAGGTCCATACATTAAGAATTTTTCTCTTGCTACGAAGGTAAGCATTGGATACAAATTTTTGTAGGCGAGCCTCTCTTATGCCTGCATTTTTTTATTTTTGGCCCCGAAGTGCACTTCTCAAAGGAAGCAATCCAAGGTCTTATTTTCCTGAAAAACAAACATTTACTCTTGTAATTTCGAGAATAATCCAAATTTTTTCCTGCTTTTTGAGTACAACTCTTGTTTTTATTCTAAAAAACAGCATAGATTTGAGCCCTTTATTTTTCCAATACGACTTTTAAAAAAAATTTATTCACCTAATTCGATACTATGGCCTAGACGTTTACGTTTTTTAACAACCAATCTTAAAAATGAGTAAGCAAATAGGTCCTGAAGACGGAGTGTTAATCACTCAGTATCGAAATGGCAACGAAGTTGCTTTTGATCTCTTGGTAGATCGTTACCAAAGTAAAGTTTATACTACCATTTACTTGATTGTAAAAGATCAAGAGGTGGCAGAAGACTTACTTCAAGATGTTTTTCTTAAAGTAGTTCAAACCCTCCATTCGGATAAATACAACGAAGAAGGAAAATTTTTGCCTTGGGTGATGCGTATTGCCCATAATTTAGCGATTGATCATTTTAGAAAGTCCAAGCGATATCCTACCATACTCCTGGAAGATGGAAGCAACGTGTTTAATTCCCTACACTTTGCAGAGGATTCTATGGAGGACAAGAAGGTGAAGGAAGAAACCTTGGAGCTAGTCAAAAAATTAATAGAAGAGCTTCCGGAAGCCCAGAGAGAGGTAGTGATTTTACGTCATTACCTGGACCTCAGTTTTCAAGAAATCGCAGATCAAACAGGCGTTAGCATCAATACCGCCTTAGGAAGAATGCGCTATGCCCTGCATCACATTAGAAAAAAAATGAAACAAGTTACACGCGCCTATGATAAAATCGTTTACCCCAAATGACCTGGTAAGATATATATACCAGGAAATGTCGGAGGTCGAACAAGAACTCTTAATGCAAGCCTTGCACAGCGACGATGCCTTGATGCAAGAATACATACAACTGCTGAGCACGATAGAGTTTTTGGAGCAGGTACAGCTGCAGCCTTCCGAAAAAGTAGTGAAAGCCATCAAAAAAATGGCCCATTCTACGGGACTTCAAAAAGTCTGAACCTTTGGTAACCCCGCATTTCTGCGGGGTTTTCTTTTTCCCAAGGCTCAACCCCCTCTTTTTTTAGAATTGAATGAGTTGGTAAGCTAGTGTTGAAGTTTAGTAGATTCTGCTGTCAACCGTAGACCGTTAGCTATGGGCCATTTAAAACCACTTCATCATCGTGGCAATCAACTTCTTGACGCGTAACCCGTACGGGGGGCGGAGTAAACTGACGTTATTGAACCCTACTCTCTGCTTTAGCACCCCTTTTTCATTGCTAAAAGACAAAAATCCATACTTCCCATGGGCTTTGCCAATGCCACTGGTATTTACTCCTCCAAAAGGCATTTCGTTGTGAAGAAAATGTAGGACGCAATCGTTGATCACCATATTTCCTGCACTGGTTTCTACCATGATTCGCTTGGCATTGCCCTGATCCTGCCCAAAATAATAAAGAGCAAGAGGTTTGGGCTGTGAATTGATTAGTGCTATAGCATCGCTTAGTACATTGTAGGTCAGCACAGGTAACAGTGGTCCAAAAATTTCTTCTTGAAAAACCTTCATTTCGGAAGAAATCTCAGACAATATGGTGGGGGAGAGGTAGCGGGTTGACTTCTCTCCATTTCCGCCTATCTCTACCTGTGCTCCTTTTGCAGTAGCATCCTCAAGCATTTCCATCATCCGTTGGAAGTGCCTTTCATTTATAATCCGAGCATAGTCATGGCTCTTATCTATACCTTTACCCTCTTCGTCGTAGTACTTGACGAGGTTTATTTTCATTTCAGCAATAAATGCTTCCTTTTTATTTTCAGGTACTAAAATAAAATCAGGTGCAATGCAAGTTTGCCCACAATTGACAAATTTTCCCCATACGATCTTTTGCGCTGCGTCCGTGAGGTTAGCTGAAGCATCGATAAGCACAGGGGATTTACCGCCCAGTTCCAAGGTGACTGAACTCAAGTGTTGAGCGGCTGCTTTCATCACAATTTTCCCCACCTCTGGGCTCCCAGTAAAAAAAATGTGGTCAAAAGGAAGGTTCAAAAGTGAGGATGCAAGTTCTTTTTCACCTAGGCATACGGTAATTTCGTGGGGTGAAAATAGCTCACTTACCATCTCCTGTATGAGCAAGGAAGTATGAGCCGCGTATTCGGAAGGTTTTAGAATAGCCGTACATCCAGCTGCTATGGCGGACACCAAAGGCCCAAGGGCCAGATTGAAAGGGAAATTCCAGGGTGAAATTAACAGCGCCCTACCTTTGGGCTCGAAGTGAATAAAAGCTGAAGTCCCTAACATAGGAAGGGGGGTGGGCAATGGCTTTGGCCTCATCCAATTATCCAAATTTTTCAGGCAGTGCTTTATCTCTGACGTGACAGGGAATATTTCATTTAAGTCTACCTCTGGAGCAGGTTTACGCAGGTCCTCCCATAATGCCGTGCAAATTTGATCATGATGTTCTTGGATCCACTGCAACATTTTTTTGAGGCGTTCTTTTCTATCTTGGGCAGTAGATTTTCTCCAAGCGATGGAGGTAGCCCATTGCTCTTCAAAGAGCTGAAGAGGAGAAGGTCGTAAATCGGAAAGCTGTATCATGGGAAGTGAAGTGAAAGTTCTGCGAAATCTATAAGAAAAGGTAATAAAATGTAGGCACTTGCTTTTTGTAATCTTAAGGAATAACCTAAGCATAGTAAGGAGCAATTATTCCTATGAGCTCCCTTAATGGGTCTTTGAGCTGTCTTGGATAAGCCATTGGAGTTGTTCTAGCTCCTTTGGGGTCAAATCTCTCCATTTTCCAACCGCTATATCTAAGGGAATGTGCATGATACGAATTCGCTTGAGTTGAACCACCTGATAACCTAAGTAGGCGCACATTCTTCGAATTTGTCGGTTCAATCCTTGGGTCAAGATGATTTTGAATTTGAATTTGTGGATGGCTACCACCGTACATGGCGCTGTAACGGTACCCAATATGGGAATTCCAACACTCATTTTTTGAATAAAACCGGGATGAATAGGCTTGTCTACCGTGACCACATACTCTTTTTCGTGGTTATTTTTTGAGCGCAAAATTTTATTGACCAGGTCCCCTTCGCTGGTAAGCAGGATTAACCCTTCGCTGTCTTTGTCTAACCTTCCAATGGGAAAAATCCGTTCGGGATGCCCAATAAAATCGATGATATTGTCTTTTTCTCCAAGGGTATCCGTGGTAGATACAATGCCAACAGGTTTATTGAAAGCTAGGTAAACGTGTTGTTGTTTGGGTTTACCGATGAGTTGACCATCTACCCTTACCTCGTCTTGGGGAAAAACCTTGGTCCCTATTTCGGGAAGTATTCCATTGACAGTAATTCTCCCTTGTTCGAGAAGAACATCTGCTGCCCTCCTTGAGCAGTAGCCGACTTCACTCAAGTATTTGTTGATTCGTATGGAGGTAGGCTCACTCATAGTTGCAAGAAGGGAAACAAATAAAAGGTAAACCTACCAAGAAATGGGCAGAGCCGACTATTCCGTTTTTTTGGAGGAGGATGTAGCAAGTAATCGATCGTCTACCGTAGGATCAATGAGGGCCAGACGTTGGATGGCTTCGTTCTTTTTTAAGTTAAATGCTTGAAGATTGGCTTGAGAAATTGGCTCTGAAGGAGGGATGACCTCTTGCAGCCAATCTTCTTGCTTTCCATTTTTCCAAAAGCGAAAACATAGATGGGGCCCTGTCGCCAAGCCAGTGCTTCCCACGTATCCTATTACTTCCCCTTGTTTTACCCTAGCTCCTCTCCGGATGTTTCTCCCGATCTTTGACATATGCAAGTATTGGGTGGTGTAGGTATCGGTATGCTTAATTTTCACAAAATTGCCATTGGCGCTGGAGTATGTCGCTTCAATGACGGTACCATCCCCTACGGTTCGAATTTCAGTTCCCGTAGGCGCTGCATAATCGGTGCCTAAATGAGCTTTATATACTTTCTGAACAGGATGAAAGCGATTCAAATTGTACCTTGAGCTGATTCGCGTATACTTTAGGGGATCCCGTAAAAATGCTTTTTTGAAGCTCTTGCCATTTTGATCGAAAAAGGTGAGTTGACTGTTTTGCTCAAAAGGAATGGCATGCATGGGTGTTCCTAGATGTTGGAAAAATGCCATTTGAATACCTGATACAGAAACGACTTGGCCCTCAACTAATTTTTCTTCAAAAACCACTTTAAAAACGTCCCCTTTTTGAAGGCTTTGGAAATCCACTGACCAGCCGTATAAATCTGCAAATTCATCGATAAGTTCTGGAGAAATTCCTTTGGCTACCATGGCAGTGTACAATGATGATTCGATAATCCCTCCAATCTCCCTTTTTCGAAGTTCCGAGGGTTTTTCCGCACGGTAAACTTTAGCAGAATCCAGGTCGAAGACCACATATTCAGCAGGATTAGGCTCGTAAATAAAAAATTCGGCTTTGGAAGAATTGGGGGATGTTAGGACGGTAAATTTTTTATCAACTGCAATCCCACGCACGTCGAATACTTCTGCAGATTTTTTGGCAATCTCATCTATGAGTTGATAAGGTACATTGAAAGGGGAAAGTATGGTGGCCAGCGTTTGGTTTTTGGAAACAGTCCCTTCGATGATCTCCAGCCCGGTCACATTGATTCCAAATAAAAATTTTTCATTTG
The DNA here is from genome assembly GCA_016866385.1 of Bacteroidota bacterium. Lineage (GTDB taxonomy): Bacteria > Bacteroidota > Bacteroidia > Cytophagales > Cyclobacteriaceae > Algoriphagus. Next base: position 1,747 of record VGMU01000033.1, on the reverse strand, counting down.
CCTTGGCCAAAGCCAAGCTATCTGCCTGAGGAGCTCCTGCCTGAGAAAACAAACTAGGTAGAATTCCTAATTTTTGCTGATAAACAGCAATTAAAACTAAAGAAACTACGAGGGCTATTATGCCTATCCATTTTGACTTCATGGGTAATTTCGTGGGTGACTGATCGATTTACTTTGGGGCCTGAAACAAGATAAAAACTGCCTTTTTTCCAAAATATTGTCAGGAATATGTCAAAAGAATTCTAATTTTTAACTTTTCTTGACGTTTTAAATCCCTAGGCTTTCAATAGAAATAAGGAAATTGCTTAGCAAGGATTTTTTAATGAGAGCCATAATGCTTGGGGTAGGAGAAAAATAGGTGTAAAAACAATGTTTAGGTCTTGCTTCAGTATTAAAATCAGCTCGTATTAGATCTTCTTGTCCTAATGCTATAGTTCAAAAGTGCAAATAGTTATCTTTGTCTTCCCAAAATAGGAACTTATCATGTTTAGAACGCATACCTGCGGCGAACTTCGCCTTCCAAACGCAAATCAGTACGTCACCTTGGCTGGCTGGGTACAGCGAGTCAGAAATAAAGGAGGATTGATCTGGGTGGATTTAAGAGACCGTTACGGGTTGACCCAATTGATTTTTGAAGAAGGATTTTCGGACAAGCATGTGTTGGAAACAGCTGCTGCACTGGGTAGGGAGTTTGTGGTGCAAGCCAAAGGAGTAGTTATTGAAAGGACATCCAAAAATGAAAAAATGCCTACGGGCGATATTGAAGTGAAAGTGGAGGAATTGACGGTACTTAATCCCTCAAAAGTTCCCCCATTTATCATTGAAGACGAGACGGACGGAGGAGATGAGTTGCGAATGAAATACAGGTACTTGGATTTGAGAAGAAATCTAGTGCGGGAGAAGCTTCAATTGAGGCATAGGATGATGCAAGAAACCCGAAAATACATGGACGCTCAACGTTTTATTGAGGTAGAGACCCCTGTATTGATCAAGTCTACTCCAGAAGGGGCAAGAGACTTTGTAGTTCCTAGCCGAGTAAATCCAGGGGAATTTTATGCCTTGCCTCAATCTCCACAAACCTTCAAGCAGTTGTTGATGGTCAGTGGATTTGATCGGTATTTTCAGATTGTGAAGTGTTTCCGAGACGAAGATTTGCGTGCCGACAGGCAGCCGGAGTTTACCCAAATAGACTGTGAAATGGCCTTTGTCTCACAAGAGGATATTTTGAACACCTTTGAAGGCCTGGTAAAACACTTATTTTCCTCTGTCAAAGGCATAGATTTGGGGGATGTATCCCACATGACCTATGCCGATGCCATGCGCTTGTATGGAAATGACAAGCCAGACCTGAGGTTTGACATGAAGTTTGTAGAATTGACCTCTTTGGCTCAAGGATTTGGATTTCAGGTAGCCGATCAAGCCGAATTGGTCGTAGGAATTTGTGCAAAAGGAGCTTCCGAGTATACCAGAAAACAAATCGATGAACTAACTGAATGGATCAAGCGTCCTCAAATTGGGGCGAAAGGAATGATTTACCTCCGCTACAACCTGGACGGCTCCTTAAAATCCAGTGTAGATAAGTTTTATTCAGAAGATCAACTGAAGCGCTGGGCGGATGCTTTTGAAGCCACCCCAGGGGACCTCATGCTGATCTTGAGTGGAGAGGCAAAGACCATACGAAAGCAGCTTTCAGAACTTCGACTAAAAATGGGAGAAGATCTCGGGCTCCGAGACCGATCCATGTTTA
>VGMU01000032.1 GCA_016866385.1 Bacteroidota bacterium | reverse complement strand
CAAAGAAGGTGGCAAAGAGGTTGACCAAACCGATGCCGATCGTGGAGATCAGGGCATTTTCCGTGGAGATTCCCGCCATCTCAAACACGCGAGGAGCAAAGTAGATGATTGCATTGATGCCAGAAACCTGGTTGAAAAAGGCAATGGCGATGGCAAGCAGCGTACAGGACAAGTACTGCGGGCGAAATAGGATGCCGAAGCCTGCAGCGTGCTTGGCTTGGGTGGATTGGCTCTCTGCGATGGCCAATTGGATGGTTTCTTCCACTCCTTCAGGATCAGTTCGAGTGAGGATAGTTCGGGCTTGGGTCAAGTCATTGAACTTTGTGATCAACCAACGTGGGCTTTCGGGAATGCGGAGAATCAATACGGTGTAGAGTAGGGCAGGAATGGCTTCTACGCCGAGCATCCATCTCCAGTCCTCAGGAATACCAGCCGTCCCTATCCAATAGTTGGAAACGTAGGCCATCACGATGCCAAAGACAATATTGAATTGGTACAAGGCGACGAGTAGGCCGCGACTTTTGGCGGGAGCGATCTCGGAAATGTACATGGGGGCCACTACAGAGGAGGCACCTACACCCAAGCCACCCAAGAAGCGGAAGAAAGTAAATGAAGTTACATCCCAGGCGATCCCGGAGCCTACCGCAGAGATAAAGTAAAACAAGCCAATCCAAAGTAGACTATTTTTTCGCCCCATGCGGTCAGCAGGAAGGCCACCAACAAAGGCTCCGATGACGGTGCCGTACAAGGCAGAGGCAATCGCCAAGCCGTGCATCCAATCGTTGAGCATCCATTCGTCCTGTATGGCACGCTCTGCCCCAGAGATGACGGCCGTGTCAAAGCCAAACAAAAAGCCGCCCAGGGCAGCGGTGAGGGAAATCCAAAAGGCATAGGTTTTCGAGGACATGAGGCGGTCTGGGTTATTGAATCCACTAAACTAAGGAGAAGGACTAGATTTCAAAATAGAGGAGGCCATTTCTCTGGTTTTTCAAGAGATACTGTAACCGAATCCGCTTCCTTTTCGTGTGGGTAATTGTGCCCTCAAATTTTGTGTCTCTGTCAAAAACACAAAGACCGACACCGTAGTTTTTCCTATATTCGCAGGTGTATTTGAGGAGGTAGAAATCTCTTTTTCAAGCCTTGAATCCAGAATAGAACCCAAATCCATGACTTTACCAACTTCCAAGTACCAACCCCAGCACCACATCCGCATTGTCACGGCGGCCTCGCTCTTTGATGGGCACGATGCCGCGATCAACATCATGCGGCGCATCATCCAAGCCACAGGCTGTGAGGTGATTCACCTGGGACACAATCGATCCGTTCAAGAAATTGTAGACTGTGCCATCCAAGAGGACGTACAGGCCATTGCCATCACTTCCTACCAAGGAGGGCACGTGGAATTTTTCAAGTACCTATACGACCTGCTCCAAGAGCGGGGTGCTGCACATGTCAAAATCTTTGGTGGAGGTGGAGGTACCATTCTGCCAGAGGAGATTCAACTGCTGCATGAGTATGGCATCACCCGCATTTATTCCCCAGACGATGGACGTGCGATGGGCTTGCAGGGGATGATCAATGACTTGGTGTCGGCCTGTGATTTTCCGCTAGGAGGGGACCTAGATCCCCAGGCAAAACTAGGTCTCGGCGATGCTGGTCAGGTGGCTCGGGTGATCTCGGCCTTCGAAAACTATCCAGAACGTTCAGCTACGCTCTTAGAAAAAATCAGAACTGCCAGTGCTGCGGCTACCGTGCCGGTTCTGGGCATCACAGGAACGGGTGGAGCAGGTAAATCCTCCTTGGTAGACGAATTGGTTCGTCGATTTTTGCTTGACTTTGAAGACCGACGCGTAGCCATTATTTCGGTGGATCCTTCCAAGCGAAAGACAGGTGGAGCCTTGTTGGGGGACCGTATTCGCATGAATGCCATCCACCATCCACGCGTCTACATGCGCTCCTTGGCCACCCGCCAGTCCAATCTGGCCCTTTCCAAGTACGTACAAGATGCCGTGGATACGGTCAAGGCGGCTGGCTACGATTTGGTTATCCTTGAAACCTCCGGAATCGGGCAATCCGATACCGAAATCATTGAGCATTCCGACCTATCCCTCTACGTGATGACCCCAGAATATGGGGCGGCTTCGCAGTTGGAGAAAATCGACATGCTGGACTTTGCAGACCTGATTGCGCTCAACAAGTTTGACAAGCGTGGAGCCCTGGATGCCTTGCGCGATGTGCGCAAGCAGTACATGCGCAACCATAACCTTTGGGACAGCAAGGAGGAGGACCTACCCGTGGTAGGTACGATGGCCTCACAATTCAACGATCCGGGCATGAACCGACTCTATGCCTTGGTAGTCGCTGCCCTTGGGGAAAAATTTGAAAACTGGAAAAGTACTTTCCAAGGAGCGATGGGTATCTCCGAAAAGGTGTACATCATCCCACCAGCACGCACGCGCTACCTGAGTGAGATCACGGAGGTCAACCGGAAGTACGATGCTTGGGTAGAGGAGCAGCGGGAAATTGCGCAGCAACTTTATTCCATCCAAACCTCCATGGATGTCATTGCCACTACTTCGGTGGCCGATAAAGATCGACTGATCAAGGAGTTGCAAGAGGTGTATGCACAAGTAGCCTTGCACCTGGATCCTAAAAACAAAAAATGGCTGGAGGACTGGCCAGCGGAAGCCGCGAACTATGCCGGGGAGTTTTACACCTTTAACGTACGAGACAAGGAGATCAAGGTGAAAACCTACCACACCTCCCTGTCCAATACCCGCATTTCTAAGGTGGCCCTGCCGCCATTCCAAGCCTGGGGGGAACAGTTGAAGTGGGGGCTACGGGAAAATCTACCGGGAAAATTCCCTTACACCGCTGGAGTATTTCCCTTCAAGCGGGAAGGAGAGGACCCTACGCGCATGTTTGCTGGAGAAGGAGGACCCGAACGCACCAACAAGCGCTTCCACTACCTTTCCAAAGACATGCCGGCCAAGCGCCTTTCTACAGCCTTTGATTCGGTGACCCTCTATGGGGAAGATCCGGACTACCGTCCCGATATCTACGGCAAGATCGGCAATGCAGGGGTAAATATTTGCTGCTTGGATGATGCCAAGAAGCTGTATTCTGGCTTCAATTTGATCGATCCGATGACCTCAGTGTCCATGACCATCAATGGCCCAGCTGCAGCAATGACTGCCTTTTTCTTGAATGCAGCCATCGACCAGCAGTGTGAGGTGTATATCAAAAAGAGGGGTTTAGAAAAGCAGGTAAATGCACAGATGGATGCGATTTACACGAAAAAAGGACTTCCAAGACCTACTTACCGAGGAGCACTTCCCGAAGGAAATAATGGGCTCGGCCTGCTCCTGCTCGGGGTGACGGGGGATCAAGTTCTTCCAAGCGAAGTTTATGCACAAATCAAGGCAGATACCCTCTCCAAGGTGCGCGGTACCGTGCAAGCGGATATTTTGAAAGAGGACCAGGCACAAAATACCTGCATCTTTTCCACCGAGTTTTCCCTCCGCCTGATGGGGGATGTACAGCAGTACTTCATTGATCATCGAGTGCGAAATTTTTACTCCGTATCCATTTCAGGATACCACATTGCTGAAGCGGGGGCCAACCCGATCACGCAATTGGCTTTGACGCTGTCGAATGGATTTACCTACCTGGAGTACTACCTCTCGAGAGGGATGGACATCAATGATTTTGCGCCCAATCTGTCCTTCTTTTTCTCCAACGGCATCGATCCGGAGTATGCAGTGATCGGTCGAGTGGCACGAAGAATCTGGGCCAAGGCGCTCAGGTTGAAGTATGGAGCCAATGAGCGTGCGCAGATGCTCAAGTACCACATCCAAACTTCTGGGCGCTCCTTGCATGCCCAGGAAATTGACTTCAACGACATACGCACTACACTACAGGCCTTGTATGCGATCTACGACAACTGCAACTCCCTGCATACCAATGCCTATGACGAGGCGATTACCACGCCTACGGAAGGGTCTGTGCGACGAGCGATGGCCATCCAATTGATTATCAATAAGGAATTGGGTCTGGCCAAAAACGAAAATCCACTGCAGGGATCTTTTATCATCGAGGAGTTGACCGACTTGGTGGAAGAGGCCGTTTACGTAGAGTTTGACCGCATCACCGAGCGTGGAGGTGTCCTCGGAGCCATGGAGACCATGTACCAGCGGGGCAAGATTCAGGAGGAGAGTTTGCACTACGAGATGCTCAAGCATACCGGAGAATACCCGATTATTGGGGTCAATACCTTCCTGTCCAGTAACGGATCTCCTACGGTGATTCCAGGAGAGGTGATTCGTGCAACGGTGGAGGAAAAGGAGGGGCAAATTCAAACCTTGACTGCCTTGCATCAAGCGCATCAGGATATGCTGACTATCCAACTCAAAACCTTGAAAAAAGCGGCTGTTTCCAATGAAAACGTGTTTGAATGCTTGATGGAAGCCACAAAATACTGTTCTTTGGGACAATTGACCCGAGCACTTTACGAAGTGGGAGGGCAGTACAGAAGAAATATGTAAGTAAATTGGTGCTTTGGAGTCACCAATAAAAAGAGAACCTATGGCAAATACACGCAGCGTCACCGTACGCATGAAATCGGATCTCCACTACGAATCTAAAAATGCACAGGGAAACGTAGTGGAAATAGACATGCTTGATCCAGAGCATAAGCAAGCACAATCTCCTATGGACCTGCTCCTCTCTGCATTGGGGGGCTGTGCCTCGGTAGATGCGGTCTTGATGATGAAAAAGAAGCGAAGGGAGGTACTAGATTTTTTTGTGGAGGTAGAAGGTGTTCGAAATGATGGAGTGCCAGGATATTACACGGAGATTGCCCTCCATTTTGTATTGGTGTCTCCGGATGCAACTGCGGAGGAGTTTGAAAAAGTGGTAGTGCTTTCGGTAGACAAGTATTGTTCGGTAGCCTCTTCCCTCAAATCTTCCATCAGCTACACTTCCGAAATTAGGAGGTCCCTATGAGGGTGGTGCGAGAATTGGTGAAGGAGGAAATACGGGTGAGTATTTTCTCCTGGAATTCCAAGTACATCCTGAAGTACGAATGGGGTCCCATGGAACAAACCTTCAAGCTCAACGAAACCGATATTTTAGAAGAATCTGAGCTAGAAGGTTTTCTGAGCGGTGATTTTTTTAATCAAGTGAAGGTGAGATTTAAAGAAATGGGTGATTCTTTTCTTGGAAAACTAGAAAATAGTTAATTTTCTAGAAATCCTGAAAAATGAAGAAATTTTTATCCCATTTTTTAGTTGCTACTTTTTTATTCTTTAGCAATGCTTGTCAAAATGCTTCACTTGGGCCCCAAGAAGAAGACTTTCAATCCTTAATTCAGGTAATAGTCAAAGTGGAAGGCCACATGCGTAGGCTGAGCCAAGATCTTAAAGTTATTGGGGCGCACCATCAGCTATTGCTTGAAAAAAGGGATTCCATTCTAGCACATCCTGGGCCCTTTAAGTACACGATAGAAGGGAATTTTTCAACCAATAAACCTGGAGAGGACAGTACCTTGAGTACAATCATCTTGCTCAACAGCAGCAAGGATAGGGAAAAAGGAAAGGAATTGATCCTGATTACTAACTCCTTGGATAGCCTTTTTGCCAACTATATTTCGAAGCATCCCGAAGTGGTTCAGATTTTTTCCAACTCTGCGCTCCAGGCAAGTAGAATCTATCCCGCTTTTGATGCAAAAAATATTGTAGATCCCAATATTGACATCACCTCCTTTAATTTTTATTACGAAGCAGATTTGGCACACAATCCCAGCAAGGGTACGGTATGGCTACCGGATGCTTACATAGATCCTGCGGGAAAAGGTTGGATTTTTTCCTTAGTCTATCCCATCTACGTGGAGGAGGAGTTGTCTGCGGTAATGGGGATAGATTTACCCATAGGGGAGGCCATTGGTTCTTTTCTAGAATCAGAAGAGGGCTATTTTGTGTTGATCAATCAAAAGGGAGACATCATTGGGGGCACTAGCGAGGGCATCAAGCTCCTAGACATGCCAGTACTTCGAAATCACGTGTATAGAGAATCCATACAGGAAAATAACTTCCGAGACCCAGATTTTAATTTGTCCCGAAGTAAAAATGCTGAGGTGCGGGATATGGCCAAAGCGATTTTGGAAAATAAGAAGGTTCATTACGATTTTAAGCAAGACCCTCGCCTGTTTCGAGCCTTAGGGGTAAAATTTTCCAATGTGGATTGGTTTCTTCTTGAACTTAAATTGGCCGATCAATGAAGAATAAGTATTTGTCCAATTCTAGTTTTAGGATGGCACTATTGGTTGGAGTTTTTCTTATCGTATTGGTTGCTGTGGTAGGCATTAGCTTTTTCTGGGCCATGTATGCTGCTCAATTAGAGAGAAGAAAGGATTTTTTAGGGCAACAAACCGATTTGGCAGGTAGAGGTTTGGAAAACGAGCTGAATCGATTTGAAGAGGAATCTCGGCTTTTTGCAGTGGAGGTAGAGGACCTGGCTGCGAATCAGCGGACCTCAGACCTGGGGAAACTTTCAAGAAAAACCCTAACCGCTTTTCCCAACCTGATCGATACCCTGTGGGTGGGAGGGATACAAGATTCTATCTACATGTTTGTGTACAACGAGCGGAATGACTTTATCCAAGAATCCATCACTCAATTCCCTTCCGATAGCATTCCATTTCATCTGTACCTAGAAGGAAAGCAGGGGGTTAGGGTACTTTATGCAGTCAACCTGAAAAAATTTGCCAAGCAATACGTGGACAACTTTTTTCAAATGCAAGGTGGGGGAAATTTCCTACACCTAGGGGCTAAGCTAGAAGACATCAGTTCGGCCACCCTTCCCCACTTGGAGCAAGTAGAGATTCTAGAGATGGACTCCATCAAAAAAGACCTGTACCAAGGCATCAAGGGATTGTATGCCATCACGTGGAAGCAGGAGGGAGAGCTGGTCAACGGGCTACTTGCCCAATATCCTTTTTCCTTTGGAGATATGGCCCATCATGCTGCCTTAGTCATTGTCTTTCCCACCGATGATCTCAGTTCTGGGGTGTATAAAACCTACTTTTTACTGTTTATAGGTGTAATCATCATCATGGTGATTATCCTTTCCTTTTTTGTGATTTCTTTAAAAAACTACCTGGAATTAGCCAAAACCAGAGAAGAGAGTTTTCAAGAGATATCCAGGTTATTTGACCAACAAAACATGTTGCTCAAGGAACTCCGAGGCTTCGTATTTTTTTACAATTACAAGGGAGAAATTTTGCGGATCAGTGACGAAGTAAAAGAAGTGCTGGGGTATACCAAAGAGGAATTTAATAAGGTTTTCAGTAAGGATTCCTCAAACGAGATCTTGGAGCAACATAGAGAAGAAATCAAGAAGGCCTATTTGGCTAAAAAGGAATTTATCGAGTTGGAGTACGACATGCTTCGAAGAGATGGTAAAACTATTAGGATTAGAATTTTTGAAAAAATTCTTATCGATTCCCAAGGAAGGTTTGATGGGGGTCTAGGGATCTGCACCGATATTTCGGAGCAATACGCAGCCAAGATGAAGGTCATCCAAAACGAAGGCCGCCTGCGCTCCTTGATCAACAACCTGCCCGACGAAATTTTTATTTACGACAACGAGGGAAAAGTACTGGATTTTCATGTACAGCCTTCTGGGAATTACCTGGGCTTGACTCAAGCGGCAGAAGGAAAAAAATTCTTGGATATTGTTCCCGAAAACCAGCGAGAGAAATTGCATGCCGCCTTCCAAAAGGCGAGAAGTACCGGAGTGCTCCAATCGGTCAATGTCTCCTGGATACCTGCTGGGGAGGAAAAAACTAGGCACTACGAGCTCAGGTTTTTCCCCTTGGACGAGCAGCAGATGGTTTCTATTTCTAAGGACATCACCAATCAAAAAATTTGGGAAAAAGGTATCCTAGAGGCCATGTATGCGGCAGAACAAGCGAATAAGTCCAAGTCTGAATTTTTGGCCAACATGAGTCATGAAATCCGAACCCCCTTGAATGGATTGTTGGGAATGATTGATTTACTGGAAGGTACTCACCTGGAGGAAATCCAAAAGCAATACCTAGACATTATAAAAAATTCTGGAAACTCTCTGTTGAGTATCATTCGGGATATCTTGGATTACTCCAAGATTGAGGCTGGAAAAATGGAGCTACATCCCAGTACCTTTGCCCCTCAGGAGCAAGTGCGAGCGCAACTTGAAATTTTGGGTGGAATAGCCAAAAAGAAAGACATCACCCTGACCATGGATGTCCAGGTACTCCCGAGTTTGGTGGTGGAAGCGGACCGGGACAAAATCAATCAAGTCCTACTCAACCTCATGGGTAATGCCTTAAAGTTTACCCCCAGCAGGGGACAAGTGGTGATTTCCTTGTCCCAAGAAGCGCTCACCGAGGAATTGGTACTCCTAAATTACAGCGTTTCGGACAATGGCATTGGGATTTCTCAGGAGCACTTGCAGCAGTTGACGGATCCCTTTTTCCAAGTGGAGAGTTCATCAAGCAGGTCTTATAAGGGGGCTGGCCTTGGATTGGCTATCGCCAAAAGGATGGTAGAACTGCTGGGGGGTGAATTGGAAGTGGATAGTAGTCCAGGGAAAGGGGCTACCTTTCGATTTTCCGTGATTGCCAAACTTATCTTTCGACCCGAAGTAGAGCTAGAAAAAGAAAACTCAGGAAATAAGGAGAGCAAGGGAATGGGTAAAAAATTCCCACTACGTCTTTTACTAGCGGAAGACAATGAACTCAACTTACAACTCATGGGAATGATGTTTGAGCAGCTGGGCTACGACTTTGCGGTAGCAAAAAATGGACAGGAAGCCGTAGAAAAAGTCAGTGCGCAGCCCTTTGACCTGGTCTTTATGGATGTGCAGATGCCTGTGATGAATGGGCTGGAAGCCACCACAGCCATTCGTAAACTTCCCAAACAAGAGGGCTTGGTGATCATTGGGCTTTCTGCCAATGCCTTCGAAGACGATCAGCGAAAGGCGATCGCTATGGGAATGAACGATTACCTCACCAAACCCATACGCTTGGCAGACTTGGCTGGGAAGCTGGAATACTACTATCGGAAGATAAAACTTCAGCCCCAGGGGAGTTGATCAGGTGGTCAATAGTCCACGGACCACAGCCCATTTAATTGAACCATATCCCTTTATTTATTAGTTGGGAGTAGTTGAATGGCGAACGCTGAGTGTAGCATATTGATGTGGGAATTCGAAAATCATTCGAATCTCGTATCATCATGAAGTCTTCAATCTTGTTTCTTGTTTCTACTCAATTTACAAAGTCGTCTCCAAGTCAAAAGATTCCAGGTAGTCTGCTACTCGTCTTACAAACATGCCCCCCAATGCTCCATCGACTACTCGGTGGTCATAGGAATGGGAGAGAAACATTTTGTGGCGAATGGCAATCACGTCACCTGTAGGCGTTTCCACTACCGCTGGCTTTTTGACGATGGCACCAATGGCTAATATGGCCACTTGAGGTTGAGGAATGATGGGTGTACCCATGACATTGCCAAAAGAACCCACGTTTGATACGGTGTAGGTGCCGCCCGTGACCTCATCGGCGGTGAGTTTGTTGGTTCGGGCACGCTGTGCCAAATCATTCACTTTTTTTGAAATTTCTACCAAACTCAAGTCATCTGCTTGTTTGATGACTGGAACGATGAGGTTGCCAGATGGCAAGGCTACTGCCATGCCAATATTGATGTCCTTTTTCTTGATGATTTGCTCTCCGTCTACCGAAATATTGATCATGGGAAAATCTCGAATGGCTTTGGCAACTGCCTGTATGAAAAATGGGGTGAAGGTGAGAGACTCTCCGTAAGTCGCCTTGAAGGCTTCCTTGTTTTTCTCTCTCCAAAGGACGATGGAAGTCATGTCTGCTTCTACAAAAGAAGTCACATGAGCAGAAATGCGTTTGGATTCTACCATGCGCTGCGCAATTAACTTACGCATGCGGTCCATTTCGATGATTTCATCTGAGCCACTCAGGCTAGGGGCAACTTGGCTGTAAGAAGGAGATGGGGAAGCCTTTTTTGTGGCACCCTGTCGTGCTGCAAGGTAGTCCCACATGTCTTGTTTGGTGACTCGCCCTTCTTTGCCCGTGCCAGGAATATTAGATAGTTCTTCGAATGAAATGCCCTCTTCTTTGGCTATGCTTTTGACCAAGGGAGAATAAAATCTTCCGTCAGCTGCTACCTGAGTATCTTGCGAGTCCTCTTCTATGAGGCTACTTGTCGATACGGGAAGCTCTTGCTTCCCTTCTTTTTGGATAGTTTCTGTCTCTGAAGGACCTGATGGTACGGCCGAGGAAGCTTCCCATGTAGTTTCAATCAGGGCGATGGCCGCACCTACCTTCACCACTTCACCTTCTTGGGCTAGGATTTTTTTCAACCTACCCCCATGGGTAGCAGGAACCTCCGTATCTACCTTGTCTGTAGCTACCTCTAGCACAGACTCATCAGCTTCGATAAGGTCTCCCTCCTTTTTCAGCCAGGAGATGATGGTGCCTTCTATGATACTTTCGCCCATTTTGGGCATCAGCATTTCTATACTTGCCATGATACTTCGGGTAAATTCATTGGGTTTATATCCAAAGTTTAAAAGTATATTTTATTGAACTGCTACCCAAGTCCTTAGAGTAAAAATTTATTAGAAGCAAGAGATAAGAGAAAAGTGTTAAGATACAAAGGATGAGAAAGGCTTGCTTGATCTTGTTGCGCTCATTGCCTTGACTTTGAAATGCAGATTCTGAGCAAGTTCATTACCGCTACCCCAGTGAGTTGGATATTAATCATTCTATCTTGCGTCAACTGAAGCATTTTGGTTTCTACAAAACCCTCCCCAGCACAAGCTATCCAGACCGTTCCCACCGGTTTTTCGGGCGTGCCCCCATCCGGCCCTGCAATTCCGCTGCTCGCAAGTCCAAAATGAGCCCCAAATAAGGTCCTCACTCCAGAAGCCATCTCACGGACCGTTTGTTCACTTACTGCTCCATGCTGCTGTAAGGTTTCTGGACTTACTCCAAGGATAGATTTCTTTCCTTCGTTTTGGTAAGGAACTACCGCTCCCTTGAAATAGGCGGAGCTTCCAGGCACGGTGGTCAGCGTATGGGAAATAAATCCCCCCGAACAGCTTTCTGCTACTGCTACCGTTTGTCCTACCTGCTTCAAGAGTTTCCCTACTACTGCTTCCAAGGTGTCCTCATTGTAGCCATAGATATAGGAAGAAATGCTAGGGAGTACGGCCTGAATCTGCTGCTCCACCTCCTGTCTCAGGTGCGCTTTGTTTTCTCCAAAGGCGGTCAATCGAAGTTTGACATGGCCTAGGGAGGGCAGGTAGGCAAGTCGAATGTGGCTTGGAAGCGCATTTTCCCAGTCTTTGATTAGGTCTGCCAACAAGGATTCCCCTATTCCTACCGTTTTGATCAGTTTGTGGTAAATAACGGGTAGCTCAAATACAGTGGAAAGTTTAGGTAAAACAAAGTCCTTTATGAGTTTTTTCATCTCGTGGGGTACTCCCGGCATAGACATCCAATAGCACCCTTTTTGCTCAAACCACATCCCTGGTGCAGTACCGACCTCATTGGGTACGTAGGTGCAGCAGCTGGGCAAGTGCCCCTGAAGGATATTGAGGGGGGTCATTTCTCGGCCACGCCGAGTAAAGTATTGTGAAACAGCAGCCACTGCCTCAGGCACTTCTACGATCTCGCATCCAAAGTATTCGGCAAGGAGAGGTTTGGTCAAATCGTCTTGTGTGGGTCCCAAGCCTCCCGTGATCAAAATGAGATGGGCCCGCTGAGATGCGGCTTCAAAGGCAGCCAAAATATCATTTCTATTGTCACCAACCGTGGTTTTTCGCACGACTCGCACCCCAATAGCATCCAATTCCTGACTGATCCAGTGGGAGTTGGTGTCCATGATTTGCCCATACAGGAGCTCGTCTCCTATGGCAATGATTTCTGCGGTTACAGTAGCCATCTAGATTTTATCTTACGTTAGCGTTGCGAAGAATACGGGAAAATAATCCTGGAAAGAATCGTTTGAGGTACACGGCCCAGGTTTCTTTGCCCCCGATGTAGACCTCATCTTTTTTGCGGAGCAAGGCTCGGTAGAGTTGATCGGCACAAGTTTCAGCCGACATGCCTTGAGCCTGCGCTTGGTCCATTTCACCCAAAGGAGAGCCGTCCCCGGTAACGGCATTGACAGACACTTGGGTATGGATAAATCCGGGACAAATCAAGGTAACCGCAATGTTATCCTGGTGATGTTCCGCCCTAAGCGTATCAAAAAAACCATGGAGTGCATGCTTTGCACCCGCATAGGAGGAGCGATAGGGTGAACCGAATTTGCCTACTAAGGAGGTGACCACAGCGAAATGCCCTTTTTTGTTTTGGATAAAATAGGGAAGAACTGCCTTGGTCAGGGCGACGGTGCCAAAATAATTCACTTCCATCAATCGTCGATCTACCTCCAGTTGGGTCTCTTTGATCAAAGAGCGCTGGCTGATGCCTCCGTTGTGCAAAAGTAGGTCGAGGCTTCCAAAAAAGGAAAGGGCAGTAGCAGCTTTTTCAGGCAAGGAGGCTGTTTCGCTCAGGTCCAAGGGGAGCAAACGGATGTCTTGGGGAAATGCACAAGACTGCTTTACTCGCTCCAATTCCGATACATTTCTGGAAGAAAGAATCAGGGTATATCCTTCTTTCGAAAACTTTTTGGCAGCGGCTTCCCCAATGCCAGAGGATGCTCCCGTGATCCAGATTACAGGTTTGGACATGGCTTAGCGTTTTTCGTAGGTGACAAAAGCGTAGGGGTATTCGTTGGTTTCATCGGCAGGGAATTCTTCCCGTTCTTTCTCCTTCCAAAGGTCAGGATTGAGTTCTGGGAAAAAGGTGTCTCCCTCTAGGTTGGCTTCTACTTCCGTGATCTCGAGTATATCGCAGAGTGGGAGCGCTTCCTTGTAAATTTCACCCCCACCAATCACAAATAATTTCTCCAGCTGACGCTTCGTGCAAAAAATCAAGGCCTCCTCTACCGAGTGGAAGACAAAATGACCTTCTGGCGCTTTGAAATTCGAATTTCTGGTTATTATGAGATGTGTACGGTTGGGTAATGGCCTTCCTAGGGATTCATAGGTCTTTCGGCCCATAAGCAAGAAATGCCCTGTAGTCAAGTGCTTAAAGCGCTTGAGATCTGCCGATAGCTTCCATATCAATTGGTTATCTTTTCCAATTACTCGGTTTTTTGCTTTTGCTACGAGAAGAATCAGTTTCACGTTCGTGGTTTTGAGGGTCAATTTACCTGATTTAGGGAAGTACTTGTAGATGAAACTTCCAAATGCGCAGGTAAGTTTACTAGAATTTATTCAAGTTGTTCGCTTCGAATTAAGCCGGAGCTGAAGGATTATTGGAGTTGATTTTACCCTTTCCAACCTCGGAGGAGTTCATCCACCTTCATGCGTTTTTTTCCTTCGAGTTGCAGTTCCTGCACCACCAAGATTCCTTGGCCACATTGGAAATGTAGGAAGGTCTTGAAGTCTGAAGTCCATTCTCCTGGGGCTTTTCCTGACAACTTCCCTTCCAAGGTCGTGGAGGTAAAAATTTTGCAGGTTTTCCCCTGTAGCTCGGTCCAGGCTCCCGGATAGGGGGAGAGTCCCCGGATTAAGTTGTGGATGGAGGTAGCCGAAGCAGTCCAATCGATCTTGCCCGTTTCCTTAAAGATCTTGGGTGCCTTATGGATGGCCAGGGCCTCGTCTTGAGGCAGGGGATGGATGTCTTTGGAGGCGATGGAGGCTACAGTTCGTAGCACCAAGTCTGCACCCAGGCCCATCAATTTTTCATAGAGGCTTCCCAAATTGTCTTCCGGGAGGATAGGCACTTTTTCTTGGAAAAGGATATTTCCAGTATCGATTTCATGCTGCAAGAAGAAGGTAGTGACCCCTGTTTCTCTTTCCCCTTGGATCAGCGCCCAGTTGATCGGGGCTGCCCCACGGAAGTTGGGCAATAGGGAAGCATGCAAGTTGAAGGTACCCAAGGGAGGCATACTCCAGACGTCCTCAGGCAACATGCGGAAGGCAACGACGATCTGTAGGTCAGCGGCTAGTGCCTTCAATTCCTGTTGGAAATCGGGATCTTTCAAGTTGGTGGGCTGAAGCACGGGGATATTCAATTTTTCAGCGGCCTCCTTGACGGGGGATCCAACTAATTTTTGTCCTCGGCCTTGGGGCTTATCCGGAGCGGTGATCACGGCGATGACATTCCAACCTGCAGCAACCAATTTTTCAAGGGCTGGCACCGCAAACTCGGGGGTACCCATGTAGATGATGCGTAAGGAACGATCCATTAGGGAAGTGGGGTAAGTGGAGTTGCTGTCTTGGGATACAACAAGTATTTGTCCCGAAGCTGACGGTATTCCTCTAATCCGGCCTGCCAGGAGGCTTTAATTTCTTCTTCAGTCATACCTGCTAAAATTTGTTTTTTGAGTTCGTCCGTACCTACTAGGGTATTAAAGTAATTATTGAAAAACTTTTCTTTCATGCCTGAGCGTTGGTATGCCTCCAACAGATAAGTCAAGGTGAAGGAAGGAATAGGACTAATTTCGCGCAAGTCTCTACCATAGCATTTTTGGTTTTGATGCGGCGGGGTTTTAGACATGCCTTCTATGGAGATAGGAGTGAAGGTAAAGTCCCCAAATCGGGGATCAGGATAGCCAAATACCTGGAAAGGAAAGAGAGTGCCCCGACCCAGGGACATCACCGTACCTTCAAACAAACAGGTGCTTGGGTACCAGAATATGGCTTGGGCATTGGGGAGGTTAGGAGAGGGCTTAACTGGCAAATCATAGGCCTGATTGTGGGTCCAATGGGCCACAGGAATAACGGTGAGCTCTACTTTTAGGTCAGCACCCAACCATCCTTCTTCGTTGATCATTTGGGCAAGTTCACCTATAGTAAGTCCATGTACAATAGGAATGGGGTGCAAGCCTACAAAAGACTCGTAGCCTTTTTTCAGAATAGGTCCATCAACATAAGATCCGTTGGGATTGGGTCTATCCAATAGAATAAGTTTTTTACCTTGCTCGGCGCAAGCTTCCATCACGTAATGGAGCGTACTGATGTAGGTAAAAAATCGTACGCCTACATCTTGAAGGTCAAAAATTACCACATCCAGATCTTGGAGTTGCTCTGCTGTGGGCTTTTTATTGTTGCCATACAAGGAAACGATGGGAAGTCCCGTTTTGGGGTCAATGGAATTGTCTACCTTCTCGCCTGCATCTGCAGTACCCCTAAATCCATGTTCTGGCACAAAAACCTTGACTACTTTTACCTTTTTTTCCAGCAAGTAATCTACCAAGTGGATGGAAGCACTCTGAGGTAAAATACTCGTTTGATTGCCTACCACCCCCACTTTTTTTCCTTCTAGCTGGGGGAGATAGCTGGAAGCCTGTTCTGCCCCGGTGAGTACCTGCTGACCAAGAGCAACTTGAAGAGAAACCCAACTAGAAACTATGGTCAAAAAAAAGACGAAAGCTAAATTTTTCCCTGTCTTCATGCTATTTTGCAAAGAGTTGTAAACAAAGTTACGCTAGTCTGTTGAACCTTTCCTATTTCCTAGCCAAAAGAATAAGTTTTAAGCAGGCGGGAGGATTTTCTGGAATTCTCCATCGCATTGCGGTAGCCAGCCTTGCGCTTGGGCTAGGAGTAGCCATGCTGTCCATTATGGTGCTGGGTGGATTTCAAAAATCGGTTTCTAGCAGAGTATTTGGGTTTACAGGCAATTTCCAGGTACAAAAATACCAAATGAGTTCTGCTTACGAAGAACAGCCCTTCTTGGTGGATCCTGAATTTTTAGGCAAAGCCAAGGAATTTCCTTTTGTAGGTAAGGTCCAATCCTATGCCCATAAGGCTGCTTTGCTAAAGGGCGGTGAGGAAGTAGAGGGAGTGGTACTCAAGGGAGTGGATCGGGACATGGATACCCTTGGGTTTGCCAAGTACCTGGTGGAAGGTAGGATGTTGCATCTTCCAGATTCGGGAGTTAGCAATGAGATTATGCTCAGTAGACTCGTAGCCAATAAGCTTCTACTACAACTGGGGGATAAAGTGACTTTGTATTTTGTTCAGCAGCCTCCCCGATTTAGACGGGTAGAGGTGGTAGGTATTTTTGAGACCTACTTAGAAAACTTTGACGAGCAAGTGATCTTAGGCGAATTGCAAACCATCCGAAACCTCAATGGCTGGTCCAAAGAGCAGGTGGGAGGATTAGAAATTCACCTCAAGGATCCCACAGGATCTGACGACTATGCCATGCTGATCGAAGAGGAATTGGATTATGACCTGCGGCTCATTGATAGCAGGGAACGGTATTTGGATATTTTTGACTGGCTAAAACTCCTAGATACCAACGTCATCGTATTTATCACCTTGATAGGACTGGTGGCTTTGGTCAATTTGGGGGCCATCTTGTTTATTCTGATCATGGAGCGAACCCAAATGATAGGCATTTTAAAAGCCATGGGTTCGAAAAATTCCCAAATTCGAAGACTATTTTTCTGGAGTGGACTCCATATTTTGGGAAAAGGACTTTTGCTCGGCAATGCGGTGGGATTGTTTTTGGGAGCTTTGCAAACCTATTTTCACCTCATTCCCCTAGACCCAGCAAGCTACTACATGCCTGCAGTCCCCATAGATTGGAATTGGCCTGCTTTTTTACTGCTCAATTTCGGTTTGATCTTGCTCACCGCTTTGGTGCTGTGGATACCGGTGGGGTTTATCTCCAGGGTAGATCCGGTAAAGTCAATTCGCTTTGACTAGCACATGGGGTTTGAAAATGCTTTTGAGTTTCATCCAAATCACGCCAAAAACGGCCTCTCTAAAAATATGTGGGCTCATTTTAGATTGACCTTTGGTCCGATCGGTAAAAATGATGGGAACTTCTACCAGTTTGAACTTGAGTTTCCAAGCGGTAAATTTCATTTCAATTTGGAAAGCATAGCCAATAAATTGAATTTTTTCAAGTGCGATTCCTTCCAAAACACTTCTATGATAGCATTTGAATCCTGCAGTAGCATCCTGTATGGGTAGCCCTGTGATCATGCGCACGTATTTGCTGGCAAAATAAGACATGAGTACCCGTCCCATGGGCCAGTTGACCACATTGACGCCAGTGATGTAGCGAGAACCAATGGCCAGATCGTAATCCCTGTTTTTAACGGCTTCGTAAAGCCGAATCAAGTCCTTGGGATCATGTGAAAAATCACAGTCCATCTCAAATATAAAATCGTAATCTCTTTTCAGGGCCCATCGGAAACCAGCAATGTAGGCAGTACCCAAACCGAGTTTCCCTGCCCGTTCCATCAAGTGAAGTCTTCCTTCAAATGATTTTTGAAGCCCTTTTACTACTTCAGCTGTTCCGTCGGGAGAGCCATCGTCAATGATAAGTAACTCAAAATTTCCCTCCAATTCCATCACGATTTGCACCATGTCGCTGATGTTTTCCAGCTCATTGTAGGTGGGGACGATGACGAGTTTGCGGTGGCTCATGGGAAGATCAATTTTCAAAAATAAGGGTTCTGATGGATTTTCGGTGAAAGCAATGCTCGAAAACAAGGAAGTAGTATGTTTGCAGAAAAAAAAGCATGCCCTTGCACATCGCTATAGCCAGTTACTACTCCACAGGTGCCTACGATGCCAATACCATTGACGAAGATGCCTTGTTGTCCTCTATCTTGACTGAGATGGGTGTTGCGCATCAGATCCATCCCTGGTCAGCTCCTGAGGTGGATTGGGCTGCATTTACCCATGTGCTGATCAAGTCAACCTGGGATTATTTTGATTTTTATCCCGAGTTTTTGGTTTGGCTGGATACCTTGGAAACGCTAGGTGTGCAGGTGTTGAATGAGGTGCAAACGCTGCGTTGGAACTCTTCCAAAACCTACCTGATGGAAATTGAATCCAATGGATTTCCCTGCATTGCAGGTAAAATCCTTCCAAAGGGCAGTAAGCCGGTTCTGGATCAATTGTTTTCTGAATTCAAAGCAGACAAATTAGTAGTCAAGCCACTCGTCAGTGGGGGGGCTAAGCATACGCTTAAGGTTGTACGTGGGGCTGAAGCAGGGATGGAGGAGAAAATTGGAAATTTACTCCAGGAAGAAGATTTTTTGGTGCAGCCCTTCATTCCAGAAATTGTGGAGGTCGGGGAGTACTCCCTTATTTTTTTCAATCAAGTATTTTCTCATGCAGTACTTAAATCCCCTGCTGCTTCTGATTTTAGGGTGCAGCATTACTATGGAGGCACCATTCGAGCCATTGAGCCCCGTCCCACCATGCTAGATGCAGCCCAGGCCTTGGTAGATCGATTTGCTAAAAATACGCTCTATGCCCGAGTGGATGGGGTGGAGATCAATGGGGTTTTTCATTTGATGGAACTCGAATTAATTGAACCCTATTTGTTTTTGGGACTTTCCGACAAGGCAATTCCCAATTACAAAGCCGCATTGCATAAGCGGCTTTTGGGGAAGTAAGGAAAGCCAAAATAACCCATTTTGAAATTTCTTTGCTTTGCTTTAAGATTTCAAATCAAAGCACCCCCTTGGTGCTGGGCAATTGGTTTAAGGTTTTGGGGTCACGCTGCACGGCCATTTTGATTGCCCTTGCCAAGCCCTTGAATCCGGCTTCTATTTTGTGGTGTTCGTTTTCTCCCGTCAAAGTGACGTTTAGGTTACATTTGGCAGCATCAGAAAAGGATTTAAAGAAATGAAAAAACATTTCCGTGGGCATGTCTCCTATTTTTTCTCTTGAAAAGCTAGCATTCCACACCAACCAGGGTCTACCTCCAAAATCTATGGCTACTTGGGCTAGCGCATCGTCCATGGGAAGTAAGAATCCGTAGCGATAGATTCCTTTTTTGTCTCCCAAGGCCTTGGCATAGGCCTCGCCCAAGGCCAGTGCCGTGTCTTCTATGGTATGGTGCTCGTCAATATGAAGGTCTCCCTTCACTTGAATGGATAAATCCGTGCTTCCATGCTTACCCAGTTGCTCGAGCATGTGGTCGAAGAAATTCAGTCCAGTAGAAATGGAGCAAGCACCTGAACCATCCAAGTTCAATTCAATGGAAATGTCGGTTTCGGAGGTCTTTCGATGCACCACCGCTTTTCGTGGAGGCAGTTTCAGGAAGGTGTAGATTTCGTCCCAATCCTTGGTAGACAAAACCGCATCTGCCTGATTTTCGCCATAGAAAATAGCCTTTGCACCTAGGTTTTGCGCGAGTTGTAAATCGGTGATGCGATCACCAATGACATATGAATTTTCCAAGTCGTAGGCTTCGCTAAAGTAGCTAGTGAGCATTCCCGTTCTAGGTTTTCGGGTGGGTGCATTTTCATGGTCTAAACTCCGATCGATATGAATGGCCGAAAAATGTACATTTTCTTGCTCCAAGGTTTTGAGCATTTTGTATTGGGCGGGCCAAAAATCCTTTTCGGGAAAAGAGTCCGTACCCAAACCGTCTTGGTTGGACACCAGTACCAACTCGTAATCAAGTTCTTCTGCGATTTTCCGAAGGTTGGAAATGGCTTTGGGAACAAATTCTAATTTTTCCAGAGAATCTATTTGAAAAGTAACGGGAGGCTCTTTGATGATGGTGCCGTCTCGGTCTATAAAAAGGACTTTCTTTTTCATGGGGATCACTTGGGTAATAAAGGTGTAATTAGGGTTGTTCCGAATGGATACGATCTAGGGCTTTTAATAAGGAATTGGATTCTGCTCTTGTTCCTACGGTAATTCTAAGACATCCCTCACCATGCAGCACGTTTGTTCTACTGCGAACGATGATTTTATCCTGAATTAATTGCTCGTAGACCTTTTTTGCGTCAGCTACTCGAACCAACAAAAAATTAGCATCGGAAGGATGCACGTGCAGGATGTAGGGTAATTTTTCCAGTTGACTCCTCAAATAAGCACGCTCGATCAGGATTTGACGAATAAACTCATCCACCTGAGTTTTATTTTCTAAGGCCTGCATTACTGTTTCCTGAGTCAACCCAGAGATGTTGTACGGCGGCTTGATTTTATTGAGAATAGCAACGATTTCTTTGCTTGCGAAAGCCATTCCTAGGCGTAGGGAAGCCAATCCCCAGGCTTTGGAAAGGGTTTGCATGACCACCAAGTTGGGGTATTGCTCCAACACGGATATCAAACTTTCTTGTGGACTAAAATCGATGTAAGCTTCGTCTACTACCACGATTCCTGGAAAATGGGAGATCAAGAAAAGGACATCTTCTCGATTCATGTCATTTCCGGAGGGATTGTTTGGGGAACAGATAAAAAGAATTTTTGAACGGGTACTTGTTGCTGCAAGGATTTTTTCAGGTTGCAGCTGAAACGTTGGTGTGAGGGGCACTTGACGTACCTCTACTCCATTGATGGCTGCACTTACCCCATACATTCCGTAAGTGGGAGGAAGTAGAAGGATCTGATCCTCATCGGGCGCGCAAAAGGCACGAATCAATAAATCTATGGCCTCGTCTGATCCATTGCCTAGAAAGAGTTGGGAGGTTCTTATTCCTTTTATTTTGGCGATTTGTACTTTCAAGGTGCTTTGATAAGGGTCAGGGTAGCGGTTGTATTCCTGCAAGGTGCTAGAACCAAATGGATTTTCGTTAGCATCTAGAAAAACTCCTTCCTTTCCACTGTACTCGTCACGTGCAGAGGTGTAAGGCTGTAGCTGTAGTAGGTGAGGCCGGAGTAGGGAGGCGAGGTCAAAACTCATGATTTCTTTTGTTTTAGGTAGGCTAGCCTCAGGCTTATTGCCCGTTTGTGACCAAGTAATTGTTCGCTTTCTGCCATGAGCTCTACCGCGGGCCCTAGGTTTTGTAGCCCTTTGGAAGAGATTTTTTGATAGGTGATTTTTTTCACAAAGCTGTCTAAAGAAACTCCACTATAGCTTCGGGCATAACCATTGGTAGGTAAGGTATGGTTGGTGCCTGAGGCATAATCTCCAGCCGCTTCCGGAGTAAAATTCCCTATGAATACCGAGCCTGCATTGGATATGAGAGGCGCGACTTTTTCTGCCTGCTTGCCAGCTAAAATAAGATGTTCTGGGGCATAGGAATTGATAATTTCTAGGGCTTGATTTTTATCTTCTACCACTAAAATAGAGGAATGAGCTAAAGCCTTGTTTGCTATACTCTTACGTGGAAGATCTTGAAGTTGAAGTTGAATTTCTTCTTGTACTTTTTCGGCAAACGATGTGGATGTAGCTATCAGGACCACCTGAGAATCTATCCCATGTTCGGCTTGAGAAAGCAGGTCAGCAGCAACAAAAGAGGGAATGGCTTCTTCATCGGCATAGACCAAGACTTCGGAGGGTCCTGCCGGCATGTCAATAGCCACTCCAAATTGGGTAGCCAATTGCTTGGCAGCAGTTACGTATTGGTTGCCAGGCCCAAAAATTTTATCCACTTTGGGCACAGAGGCAGAGCCGAAAGTCATGGCAGCGATGGCTTGGGCACCTCCAAGTTTGACGATTTTCTGAATTCCCACCAGAGAGGCAGCATACAAAATGGCTGGGTGGATTTCACCTTTTGAATTGCAGGGGCTACAAAGAACAATTTCTTGGCAACCTGCAAGTTGGGCAGGGACCCCCAACATGAGCACCGTACTAAATAGGGGAGCAGTGCCACCCGGGATATAGAGGCCTACGCGCTGAATGGGAACACTTTTTCTGCTACAAGTAACCCCCGGCATGACTTCTAGGTGTAGCTCGGGACTGGCTTGTGCTGCATGAAATTTTTCAAGATTTTCCTTGGCAAGTGCCATGGCGTTTTGCAGCGCTTCACTTACCTTTCCCTTGGCTGAGGATATCTCTTCGGTACTGACTAAAAGAGAATCTAAGCGTACCTGATCAAATTTTTTGGCATATTTTTTTAAGGCCTTGTCTCCAGACTGAGAGACTTTTTCAAAAATAGGCTTTACGGTTTGCCTCAATTTTTTGGAATTAACCGCAGGTCTTTCCAGGTGCTTTTTTGCTTGTTCCAAGCTTGGGTTTAAGAGGATTTTCATGATTCTAGGAATAAAAGAATTAGATCACCATTTTTTCTATAGGAACCACAAGAATGCCTTCCGCTCCAGCGGCTCGAAGCTCGTCCATATTTTCCCAAAACTGTTCCTCGCTCAGCACCGAATGTATGGAAGACCATCCTTCCTCAGCTAGGGGCAAAATGGTAGGGCTTCGCATCCCTGGGATCAATTGGATGATTTTGGGAATTGCGCTATTGGGCACATTCATGAGGACGTATTTGTTGCTTTTTCCTGTTTGAACTGCGTTTATTCGAAACAGGAGTTTGTCTAGTATTGTTTTTTTTCCATCGGTCAATTTGGGATTCCCTATCAATACGGCTTCGGAAGTAAATACTTCTTGTACTTCTTTCAGTCCATTCATCATGAGGGTAGATCCAGAGCTTACCAAGTCGCAAATCCCATCGGCCAGGCCTATGCTTGGGGCGATTTCTACCGATCCAGAGATTTCGTGGATTTCTGCCTTGATCTGATGTTGCTTTAGAAAATTTCCAAGAATATTGGGATAGGTGGTGGCAATGCTTTTGCCTTCAAAATAACTTAAACTGGAATAGGGTGTACCTTTAGGTATGGCGAGGGAAAGCCTGCATTTGGAAAATCCTAATTTCTTAAGTAAAACTACTTCCTTGGCTTTTTCTGCTACTTCGTTGTGGCCCACAATTCCTATGTCTGCCACGCCGTCCGCCACATATCCAGGAATATCGTCATCGCGAAGAAATAAAAACTCAAGGGGAAAATTGGTGGAGGTGGATTTAAGTTTTCCCGTGCCATTGTAGAATTTGATCCCACATTCTTTGATGAGGCTCAAAGAATCATCGGAAAGTCGGCCGCTTTTCTGAACGGCAATGCGTACAAGTTGATCCATAAGGAAAGAGAATTAAAATTTAAAGTAAGGTAACTCGGGTGGTACATCGCCAAATCCCTGTCATTGGCTTCACCGGGTCGGTGTTTAGGCTTCCTCTTAGGAGGAATGGTGGAAATGATGCAACAGGTGATGCACCTGTGCTGGCAGAGAAAAAATAAGATTTGCTACGTTTGATTTCATTTCGAATTCAAAGGTAAGTGATTTTGTATGAAGTACAACTATTTTGTACCAAGTACGAAGTACAAAGTACCAAGTATGGGATTGTGCTAGCAGAGTAGTTCTGCTAATTCATTTTGAAACCAACCTTTATTTGGAAGGTACATTGTACCTGGTACTTGGTACTTTGTACAATTCCGTATTTCCTACTTTGTACCTGGTGCTTTGTACAATCATTTCCCAAACTCCATACTTACCGAATTGATGCAGTAACGTATGCCACCCGCTGCTTGGGGGCCATCGGGAAATCGGTGGCCCAGATGACCACCACAGTTGGCACAAAGGATTTCTTCGCGAATCATGAAGTGGCTGTAATCCATATGCACCTCAATGGCCTCGGGTTGGATGGGAGCAGTAAAGCTAGGCCACCCGCATCCGCTATCGTATTTGGACTCGGAGTGGAAGATGGGATTGCCACAACCCTTGCAGGAGTAGATGCCTGTTTCCTTGTTAAGGGTGTACCCACCGGTGAAGGGCCTTTCTGTGCCTTTCTGGCGCAAAACCTGATAGGATAAGGGATCCAATTGCTGTCGCCATTCCTCTTCGGATTTTTGGATGGAATAGATTTTATTTTTCATAGGTAATTGAATGTACCAAGTACGAAGTACAAAGTACCAAGTATGGGGTTGTGCTAGCAGGGTAGTTCTGCTAATTCATTTTGAAACCAATCCTTCTTTGGAAGGTACATTGTACCTGGTACTTGGTACTTTGTACCTTTTAATTTTAAGTGTGTTGTACCAAGTACGAAGTACAAAGTACCAAGTATGGGGATGTGCTAGCAGGTTAATTCTGCTCTTACAATTTGAAACCAATCATACTTTGGAAGGTACATTGTACCTGGTACTTGGTACTTTGTACAAATCCGTATTTCCTACATTGTACTTGGTACTTTGTACATGGTACCTTGTACAAATTTCTGCTATCTCCTCGGCACCAACCTCAGCGTTCCTTTCGCCTCATCATGAATTGCTTCCTTATTCATCAACTGGGGCCGGTACTTGCCTTCCGCGTACAATTCCTTCTGGTCAGAATAGTGCTTGCTAAAGCGGTTCCCTGAGTTGCCTGTCGGCAAAACGGATACTGAAGCTTCCACATCTTCAAAGTCCAATAGGATGCGCATGGCAGGTCCGGAAGTCACCTTGTAGATCCCGGAGCCATTTAATTTAAAGGCCAATTTGTTTACTGATTCTTCATTTGCTTCTACGGCATCCGTGCGTACATTGAAAAGCTTGTCCAAAGGTTTTTTGGCACCTAGGGGATGGGGATGCTCCACGGTAATCGCCTTTTCCCATTCCCAATCGTCCGCATCTTCTCTAAATTGCTGAGTAAGTTCCTCCAAGCTGAGGCGAAGGGCTTCGTGAATCACTTCGGCCTTACTTTCCTTGGGGGTAGTATTTTTCTTGTCCCACCATTTGTTGGTCTCCTGAGTCAGAAAGTGCTGGGTACTCCCAATCATTACAAAGGTCTGTAGGTACCGATCAAAACCCTCTTTTCCAAGCTCATCCTCCATGGCTAGCCTGAGGGTATGGTACAACCATTTGTAGTACAAGGTAGGGGCGGTCAGCTCCAAAGCATGATTCCCTTCCCAGGTTTCAAGTTCCTGCAAAATTGCTTCTTGGGTACTAAAATCCTCTTTTTTAATTTGAGCAAGGAGATAGGTTGCATTTTGAACCGACACTTCATTTACGGTTTCGAGCTGCAAATTCTGTAGGGATTCTTGATCCCAATCCTCTCTTGACGTGATGGTTTTTGCTATTCGGTTCCATCGTTCTCCAGGGTAGTAATAACCCGGTACGAGGAGACCAGACCTGGTGGAATCCGGCTGATTGTTGGCGGAAGCAACAAATCCAGAACTTGGATTGATGCTTTGTGGATTTTCAGAAAATGAGTACCAGCCTTGAGGTTGAGTTTCCGGATCAGAGCCATCTGCAAAAATTTTAGCATCAGCTTTGGCTCCTCGGATAGGTAGCTTGGCTGCTGCCCACCATGCAATATTACCCAAACTATCGCCGTACATGATATTCAGTCCAGGAGCATGGATCAAGGAGGCCGCATGAGCCACATCCTCTAGGGAGCTGGCATGGTTGATTTGGTATACAGCTTCCAGGGCACGGGAAGGTTCTAGAAGGTATACCCACCAGGAAGATACAGGATTGGAGGTCATGGCAGCGATTTCTTTGACCACTGGGTTGAGAATAGGTCCATGGGGAGTTTCTCTTACTTCAATAGCCACTGCTTCTTGACCTTTTACTTGAATCAGTTCGGTACGGGAAGTGATGGGAAAAATAGAATCACCAATAATGATTTCATTGGGATTTGCAGGGTTGAGTTTTTCTTCAAAAAAGTCCTGATCGTCATTTTCAAACATGGTCAATCCTACACTGTGGTGTCGGGTATGCCCTACCATACCAAAGGGAATTCCTGCCAAGTGATTGCCATAAAAGCTAAATCCGGGGTATTCTACATGTGCTTCAAACCACACCGAAGGGGAAGCAAATCCAATGTGGGTATCGTTGGCGAATAATACTTTTCCAGATTCAGTTCTGCTCCCAGAAATGACCCAAGCATTGGATCCTTGGAGTAGGGGAACGGGTAAGCGGTCCAGGACTGCGCTCAGGCTAGGAGTTTGGGGATCAGGAGTAAGTCCTAAGGAATCGGTATAATTCACCGGGATCACGTGGTGGGAGGGGAGCGTATTTACTGCCAGGGAACTGAGATATTCCGGACCCCATTTACGGGAAATCTCCGTAATCAAGGGGTCTGTTTTCAAGCCCATAGCAAAAGTGAATGACATGTATCCCAAAACGGCATGCATGTCTTCTAGACTATAAGGCCTAGGGCTAGCTCCCAAAAGAAGATATTCTACAGGTAATTTTCCTTCCGCAATAAATTGATTTACACCATCGATGTAAGCTTCGGCAGCACTTTTCCAAGGAGAATTACCTTGGGCTAGTAAGGCTTGAGTACTTTCTTTGGCATGCTTGGGAATACCTAGGGTACGGAAAAATTGATCTATTTGGAGTACTTCAGGTCCCAGCAATTCTGCCAAGGTACCCGAACCCACCCTTCTCATCATTTCCAATTGAAAAAGGCGCTCTTGGGCGTGTACGTATCCCAAGGCTCGGTTGGCATCGGTTTGATTTTGTGCATAGATATGGGGTACCCCGTAAGAATCGAAGTGTATCTCTACCTCCTCAGACAAACCATCAATAGCCACTTCACCATCGTACTGGGGGCTATTCCAGTAGATAAATCCAAGCAGGGAAAGGATGAGAATAAAAAAGAGGATACCTAGAATGGAAAGAAATTTTTTCATGGGAGAGGAAAGTAAGAAATAAGGTGAATTTAGGTATTAAAACTCGCTTTCTATGGAAAAGACTAGGGATTAACCAAGTACTCTTCTTCTATGGCCTGCAAAATAAGGTGGCAAGCCTGGAAAATTTCCTCCTTGGTAATGGTCAAAGGAGGTGCAATGCGCATGCTGTCGTCACAAAATAAGAACCAATCCGTAATCACCCCTAAGCCAATGGCCCGATCAATAATGCGCTTGAGGAGATCAAAAGATTCAAATTCCACGGCCATCATCAAGCCTTGGTGTCGAATAGCTTTGATGCTGGGGTGAACGAGCAGCGATTTAATTAACTGGGCTTTTTCTTCCACTTGAGGGAGCAGTTGTTCCTCCTGTATCGCGTGTAGGGTAGCCAAGGAGGCTGCTGCAGATACGGGATGCCCCCCAAAGGTGGTGATGTGGCCCAACATGGGATTGGACTTGAATGCGCTCATGACCTTTTTGTTGGCTATAAAAGCACCTATGGGCATGCCTCCTCCCATTCCCTTGGCGCAAACCACCACATCAGGGATGACCTCCATGTGCTCAAAGCCCCAAAACTTACCCGTTCTACCAAATCCACACTGAATTTCATCCAGCACCAAAAGCGTACCGGTCTGATTGCATCGCTCCCTTACTGCTCTAAAATATTCCTTGCAAGCGATGCGTACACCAGCTTCGCCTTGAATCGTTTCCATGAATACTGCTGCCGTGTCTTTCGTGATTCGGTTTAAATCTGAAAAGCTCCCGTAGCAGATTTGAGAAGTACCTGGAAGTAAGGGACGGTAGGCTCGCTTCAAGGACTCG
>VGMU01000031.1 GCA_016866385.1 Bacteroidota bacterium | reverse complement strand
AGCCAGGATCAAACTCTCCATTGTAAAGTAACTATTCTATTGTTCGCCCTACAGGTAAAGCATACCCATAAAGCCCCTCTTCTCAGAGTATTCTATTTCGCCTTACATCACTTCAAAGAACTTTTTTCTAGTCATTACTAGAACTGGAGAACTTGAGGTTAATTTCCTCTCAAATCCTATTCATTTTTTCCCATTTCTGTAGAATGGGGATGCAAAATTAATTATTATATTTTCCCTTACAAGGTGAAAAGTGAATTATTTTTTCAGCTACGCGAAATCCTTTTGACTTTTGGGACTGCAAAGATGAGGAATTTTATTGATTAGACAAAGTTTTTATCAAAAACTTCCGTTCAATCTCGCAAGTCCCTGAAATTGAACTAGAAATTTTTTAAAAAAAAATTGCCCTGCAATACGATTTTGCAGGGCTTGAAACAGATAAAATTTCTATTTATTATAATTTTTTCAAAATTATATTCCGCCAATACACCTTGATACTACCACCATCATGGATTTGAAGTAAAACCCCTCCTTTTCCTTTTCCAATCTTTTCGTCAGTCAAGGTGACCATCTCCTCTCCGTTCACATAGGAAGTCACCGTATCCCCCTTCACCACAATTCGCATGGTATTCCACTCCCCAAATTTTAAGGCCTTATCTTTTTCGGCTGCAGGCTTGATCAACCACCCCCTACCGTAAGATTCATAAATCCCTCCCGTATTACTTCCTGGAGGAGCTACTTCCACCTGCCATCCCGAAACCTTAGTTCCATCCACAGTAGAACGAATAAATACTCCGCTGTTGCCATTGGCCTCCTGCTTAAATTCTAGACTAACCTCAAAATCCTCGTATTGCGAAGTAGTCCCTAAGTATCCATAGCCCTTATCCGGTCCGCTTTCAGAGACCAAAAGTCCATTTTCTACGTACCACTTCTCTGTCCCGTACACCGTCCACCCGGTAAGGTCTTTACCATTAAATAACTTTTCTTTTTTCTGGGCATACACCGTTTGGATCCCCACTACTAGCAAGGCTGCCAAAATTACTTTTTTCATAAGGGTCGGATTTTTATATTTTTAAACCATACTGGATCTCCATGATCCTGCAAGGCAATAAGCCCCTTGCGTGCTATTTTATAATCTGGAAAATCATTCCATTTCCCTGAATTTCGTCGCGTCTTCCAATCCTCAGAATAAGGCACAAAAGCAACTGTCTGCTTTCCATTGAGCCAGTAACTAGCACCTGCTTCAGAAAAAATAATCCTGGATTCGTTCCACTCCCCTGCTGGCTTGACCACTCCCTCGAAATCCGGTTCATACATCGCATAATCACCCGCAATGGATTGCCATTTTTCAAGAGGCTGCCCAAATCCCAATTGATCGATCACCTGATATTCCGGTCCTGTATAATAAGGAGCCTTGTAGGCTGGACCCTCCACCACATGATAGAAAACCCCTGAATTACCTCCGGGAGAAATTTTCCAAGAAAATTTCAACTCAAACTCCTCGAATTCTTGGACACCATACACCACATCCCCTCCAAAATCTTCTCCTCCCGTAGCACCCAATCCCTTCATGGCTCCTTCTTCAATCACCCAGTTGCTCGGGGTCGTGTCTCCATTAAAAGCCCTCCACCCTTGCATGCTCTTTCCATCAAAGAGAAGAATCCATCCCTCCGCCTTCTCTTCAGAAGTCAAGACATTGTCTGATGGAGCCACCGACTCTAGGGAATCTAATCCACCTGTCGCAGATTCTTGAGACTTAGGGCTACATCCAAAACCGAACCCTAAGAAAAGTAGTACTATAACAAACTGTTTCATTTTTATATTTTTTAGGTTTTGCAAGGCCCTGTATTCGACCAAGCATTTTTTCGAATTAGACATAATCGAAGAAAAGTAAGCACATTTTTTAAATGTAAACTTGCTACTATCCAAATTTTTCAAAAATAATCTCTTCAGAAATGATCAAAATATCCTGTTTTCTCACATAGAATATATCCTCAACTGATGTATCTAAAATCAAATTCAGGATCAAAGTCCATCAAAAATTCGTACATCAAGGCAATAACATGCTCTATGTCTTCTTTGCTTGCCGTCTCTACCGTGGTATGCATGTATTTCAAAGGTAAAGAAACCAAAGCGGAGGGCACCCCATCGTTAGAATACGCAAAAGCATCGGTATCGGTTCCTGTGGTTCGAGAAGCTGCAGCACGTTGAAAAGGTATCTCACGCTTTTTAGCTGTCTCAATCAAGAGGTCCAAAAGCTTCTTATGCACCGATGCCCCATAGGTGAGGACTGGGCCTTTACCTGCTACCTGATCCCCACTGCTGATTTTACTGTACAAAGGTGCGGTGGTGTCGTGACATACGTCAGTAATTAGGGCAAGATTGGGCTTGATTCGATGCGCAATCATTTCGGCACCCCTTAGCCCGATTTCTTCTTGTACTGCATTGACTATATATAATCCAAAAGGAAGTCTCTTGCCTGATTCTTTGATTTTTCTAGCCACTTGAGCGATCATATATCCCCCAATGCGATTATCCAGGGCACGACCAGACCAAAATTTCCCATTCAGCTCAATCAATTCGTCTTGAAAGGTGATTACGCATCCTACATGGATTCCTAATTCCTCCACCTCTGCTTTGGATCTAGCCCCCACATCGATAAATATATTATCCAAGGTAGGTGCATCTTCCTTTCCCTCTTTTCTCACATGGATAGCTGGCCAACCAAACACTCCAGGTACTATTCCCTTGTCCGTGTAAATATTGACACGCATGGAGGGAGCAATCATATGGTCCGAACCTCCATTTCGCTTCACATAAATATATCCGTCCTCTTTGATGTAGTTGACAAACCAACTGATTTCATCTGCATGGGCTTCAATCACCACTTTATAGTTGGCCTCAGGATGAATTACTCCCACCGCAGTTCCATAGGTGTCGGTAAAATACGTGTCCACAAAAGGTTTGAGGTAATCCAACCAAATCTGTTGTCCAGATGCTTCATGTCCCGTCGGCGATGAATTGTTGAGATAAGTCCTTAAAAATTGAGTTTCGTTCATAGAATTCCATTAGAAATAGTTCGAGAGAAAGAGTTTATTTTATTGAAAAGCCGATCTTAAGAAAGACCATTCCCTATAAATCACAAAGGAATATTTCCATGCTTTTTCCGGGGTAATTTGTCCACCTTATTTTCAAGCATTTTAAATGCTTTGATCAATTTGGCCCTGGTTTGAGAGGGTAATATCACCTCATCGATAAATCCTCTATGGGCAGCTCGGTAGGGATTAGCAAACTTAGCGGTATATTCCTCCACCTTTTCTTGAAGTTTGGCTTCTGCATCTTTCGCCGCTGCAATTTCTTTTTTGAAGATGATTTCTGCTGCTCCCTTCGCTCCCATCACGGCAATCTCTGCCGTTGGCCAAGCGTAATTTAGGTCCGCTCCAATATGCTTGGAATTCATTACGTCATAGGCTCCCCCATAGGCTTTTCTTGTGATGACCGTGATGCGAGGCACTGTAGCTTCAGAAAAAGCATAAAGCAATTTGGCTCCATTGGTAATGATCCCGTTCCATTCTTGATCTGTCCCAGGCAAAAATCCAGGCACATCTACCAGTACCAATAGAGGGACATTGAAGCTATCACAAAACCGCACAAACCTGGCTGCCTTGATCGAGGCATGATTATCTAGTACACCAGCCATAGCCTGGGGCTGGTTGCCCACAATGCCTATGCTCCTGCCTGCTATTCGAGCAAAGCCAACCACAATATTTTCAGCATAATTTTCATGTACTTCTAGAAAAGAACCTTCGTCTACTATCCCTTGTACCACCTCTCTCATGTCATAGGGCTGGTTGGGATTTTCAGGAAGCAACGCATCCAAGTATCCCCTCAACTCCTCATCCTGAATGGTGTAAGGATAAATAGGGGCTCTATCTTCACAATTTTGTGGAAGGTAACTGAGCAAAGATTTAATTTTACCTATGGCTAGCAATTCATTCGCGCACGAAAAATGTGTGACCCCTGATTTGGTACTATGGGTGGATGCTCCCCCGAGCTCCTCCGCAGTCACCGTTTCTTGAGTAACTGTTTTGACTACATTGGGACCGGTGACAAACATGTAGGAGGTGTGTTCGACCATCAAGATAAAATCGGTGATTGCTGGAGAATATACTGCCCCTCCGGCACAGGGCCCCATGATGGCTGAAATCTGCGGGATCACCCCCGAAGCCAAGGTATTTCTATAAAAAATATCTGCATATCCTCCGAGCGAATTGACTCCCTCCTGTATTCTTGCCCCGCCTGAATCATTAAATCCAATCAGAGGAGCGCCATTTTTTAGGGCCAAATCCATGATTTTACAAATCTTCTCCGCATGGGTCTCAGACAAGGAGCCTCCAAAGACAGTAAAGTCTTGGGAATAAACATATACCAATCTTCCATGAATCTCCCCATAGCCCGTGACTACCCCATCCCCAAGATAATATTCCTTATCCAGGCCAAAATCTTTGGAACGATGCATCACAAATTTGTCTATTTCCTCAAAAGTGCCTTCGTCCAGAAGAAGGGATATTCTTTCTCTAGCCGTAAGTTTTCCTTTTTGGTGTTGTGCCTCTATGCGGGAGAGTCCTCCTCCAAGCTCAGCCTCAGCATTTTTCTTGGCCAAAAGCTTGTTTTTTTCCGCATTACTTCTAGGGCTATAGGAGGGTTGTTTTGGATCAGTCATTTTGGGATTACATTACTTTTCAAATATACGGGCTTGATCCAAAGAAAATGCCTGAACTATCCCCATCCCCATTATTTTTTGTCCACCTAGCGTCAACCAGCGAACGAAAGCAAAGAAGGAAGTTAAAAAAATTAAACTTTTCAAAATCTTTCTATATTCGCCCATCCAAAAATTTGGCAAAGATGCACGCTAAGAAGGCCGCGGTGATTGATATGGGGACCAATACATTTCATTTGTTATTGGTAGAGCTTCTTGTTGGAGATTTTAAAACCCTATACAAGGAAAAAGTAGCGGTCAAATTGGGCCAAGGGGGAATCACCAAAAACCAAATCGCTCCCGATGCGGAGCAACGAGCGCTTAAAACCTTATCTCATTTTAAGGAGATGATGGATAGCGCAGGGATTTCTCAACATTTTGCTTTTGCCACTTCCGCTGTCAGAAATGCTACAAATGGAAGCAAATTTGTTTCTCAGGTTAAGGAGCTTTTAGGAATTGATATTGAGGTCATTTCTGGGGAAGAAGAAGCTCAATTGATTTATGAAGGTATTAAACTTTCTGGTGCCTTAACGGAGCAAACCCAGCTCATGATGGATATCGGTGGGGGGTCTGTTGAGTTTATTATTGGAAATTCCCAGGAAGTTTTTTGGAAAAAAAGTTTCGAAATAGGAGGCCAGCGCCTTCTAGATGCCTTTCATTACCACGATCCCATTTTGTCGGAGGAAGTCGCCAAGTTGGAGCAGTATTGTAGTGATCACCTACACC
This sequence comes from Bacteroidota bacterium, assembly GCA_016866385.1. Classification (GTDB taxonomy): domain Bacteria; phylum Bacteroidota; class Bacteroidia; order Cytophagales; family Cyclobacteriaceae; genus Algoriphagus. The sequence goes on along the minus strand of VGMU01000031.1, from coordinate 22,793 downwards.
CCTTGCTAAAGGCCATCCATACCTTCAAACCTCAAGGTCTTGTGGGCGCTTCAGGAACATTCGATACCCTAGTCGATATTTACTACGAATCCATGTTGCAATGCAAACTTTCGGGGCAACATGTCTATGATCTCCCCAGAGAAGTCTTTTTTAAAATTTTTCAGTTGCTGATAACCAAAAACCGAGAAGAACGACTGCTCATTCCTGGTATGATCCCCATGCGAGTGGATATGATCGTAGTGGCATCCTGCCTAATAAATTTTATTTTGTCTCACTTGCCCGAATCCCCAATCACCTGTTCCCATTATTCTTTGAAGGAAGGTGCCATTTCTAGAATATTGAGTGGTCAGGTCCAAGTTTGAAAAATAGCATCCAAAAATTCGCTCTTGGAATCTATCCAACCCGATTTAATTTTTTCAAGGCAAACTCTAGCCTAGTATACTAAGCAAGTCAAGCTTGCCTATCTTTGTTGGATTCAAAAGCCACCTTGTTTCCATGCAGCAATTTTCCTACACCCATCTGTTCCAATTTACGGAGGACCTCCTAAAAAAAATAGGCTGTTCGGCATCGGATGCCCAACTTGGAGCTAAGGTTCTTCTCTCCGCAGATTTACGTGGCATAGATAGCCACGGGGTAGCCAGGCTAAGTGGGTATGTCAGGCTTTGGGAAAAAGGAAGAATAAATGCACAGCCAAAGATTCACGTATCCTATGAGACACCCTCCACTGCTGTGGTGGACGGGGATGGAGGTCTGGGCCTGGTGGTTGCCCCTTACGCCATGCAAGTAGCTATTGAAAAAGCTAAGCAAGTAGGGACGGGGTGGGTATCCGTAAAAAATTCAAATCATTTTGGCATTGCTGGCTACCATGCGATGCTGGCCCTAGATCATGACATGATTGGTATTGCCTTGACCAATGCAAGCCCATTGGTTGCCCCCACTTTTTCAAAAGAACGCCTTTTAGGAACCAACCCCATTGCGGTAGCCATTCCAGCCAAAGAAGAGCCTCCCTTTGTAGCCGACATGGCCACCACCACAGCAGCAAACGGGAAGTTAGAAATGCTACAAAGAAAAGGCCTAGACACGCCTACAGGATGGGTGCAAGACAAGGAAGGAAATCCTACCACCTCTTCCCATGGGGTAAAGGAAGGAGGAGCCCTGCTTCCTCTAGGAGGCGACAAGGAACATGGATCACACAAGGGTTACGCTCTCGGAGCTATCGTAGACATTTTATCCGCAGTACTATCTGGCGCTAATTATGGACCTTGGGTACCCCCCTTTGTTGCATTTTTAGACCCCTTACCCAATTTGGTAGGTCAAGGAATCGGTCATTTCTTCGGCGCTATGCGCGTAGATGCCTTTAGGCCAGCAGATGAATTTACCTCCCACATGGACCAATGGATACGAAGGTTTCGATCCGCAACCCCTACTCCTGGCCACGATAAAGTTCTTATTCCAGGGGATCCAGAAAGGGAATTGGAGTCGGTGCGAAGAACCCAAGGCATCCCCCTACTTCCTCCTGTGGTCCAAGACCTGAGGGAACTGGGGAACAAGTTTGGAGTTCCATTTCAATAGAAATAGTTTTTAAAGAAAATACTTTTGGACTAATTTCCTCTACTCGTCCTAATTCAAGGGCATGGAAAAGTGATTTTTAACCTAGGGTACTTTTTGGTATCTTCACGGATATCAATAAACAATGGAAAAGCTATCCACCCTTTTCTTATCCTTTTTAATGGGTTTGCTAGTACTTGCTTGCAGCCCAAAAGGAACATTAAGGATCATCGACAAGCCCATTACCTGGAACGAAGAAAGGGAACAACTTTCCCTAGAATACCTCAAAGAAAGACACGGCTTGATTCAAAAAATCGCCAGCATTACCCCGAGAATGGTCGTGGTGCATTGGACGGCCATCCCTTCCATTGAAGTAACTTTTGACGTGTTTAATCCCACCTTGCTTGGAGGTCGAGCAGACCTCACCGGTGCAAGTAGGCTGAATGTTTCCAGTCAATTTCTCATAGACCGAGACGGAACCATCTTTAGACTTCTGCCCGACACCACCTTTGCCAGGCATGTGATTGGTCTAAACTACCTCGCCATTGGGATTGAAAACATTGGTAGCGACAATATGCCACTGAATAAAGCCCAATTGGAAGCGAATGAAAAACTGATCCGGTACCTGAAAAGGAAATACCCTATAGACTATGTCATTGGGCACCACGAATACCAAATGTTTCGATCTACAGACCTCTGGAAGGAAACCGATCCCAATTACCTAACCGTAAAATCAGATCCTGGAGATGCGTTTATGCATAAGCTCCGCAAAAAACTTACTGACCTCAAGCTCAATCCTCTCCCTTTAAATTAAGTGAAAACGAAGCTAGTTTATCCTCTCCTACTATTGATGTCCCTATGTCTCCTGGGAATATACATACCTAGCTTTGGCCAAAAGGAGCCTTCAGGAAAAAGTGCGTTCCGGCTAGAGGAGTTTGGAGAGAAAAATCAATCGGTATTCAATTCTCCATCTCCCTCTTTTTTAGAAATCAAGCACTCCCTTCCTGAAATCCCTAGAGAATTTAGAGGGGTATGGATTGCTACTGTGGCAAATATCGATTGGCCCAAAAGCAATACCGACTCTTGGAAAATTCAACAACAGCAATACCTCGATTTGCTCGATTATTACAAAGATCTCAACTTCAATGTGGTGATTGTACAAATCCGAACTGCAGGCGATGCCTTTTATCCTACTTCGCTTGCTCCTTGGTCGACTTACCTCACTGGAAAACAAGGGAAAGCCCCTGAAACCAAAGAAAATCCCCTCACTTGGATGATCCAAGAAGCCCATGCCCGCGGCTTGGAGTTTCATGCCTGGCTGAACCCCTACCGGGCCACCATGGACCTAAAAACGGAAACCCTAAGCCCCAGTCATGATTTTCATAAGCACCGCAACTGGATGTTAAAGTATGGTACGAAATGGTACTATGATCCTGGACTTCCTGAAGTAAAAGCACATTTACTTAAAATCATTTCTGAGGTAGTGGGGAACTACGACGTAGATGCGATCCATTTTGATGATTATTTTTACCCCTACCGAGAATCCAACCTAGAATTTCCAGACAAAGCCTCTTACGATGCCTATAGCACCCCAGGTCAAAGTAGGGAAGACTGGAGAAGGCAAAATGTAAACGAACTCATTTTAGCGCTAAGCGAAACCATCAAAGGCAAGAAGCCTTGGGTACAATTTGGAATCTCCCCATTTGGGGTTTGGCGAAATCAGAGCAAGGATCCCAAAGGCTCTCCTACACAAGCTGGACAAACCAATTATGACGATCTTTTCGCTGACGTACTGCTCTGGATGGAAAAAGGATGGATAGATTACCTCATCCCCCAACTCTATTGGAGCATGGAGCATAGATTAGCCTCCCATCGCATCCTTGCCGATTGGTGGTCAAATACGAGTTACGGTGTCCCCATATACTTGGGCAATGGGCCCTATAAAATCAGAGAAGATTCCGATCAAGCCTGGAAAAATCCCCAAGAATTAATTTCCCAGGTAAATTATGGAAGAACCTTGCCCCAAATTCAAGGCAATGCCTTTTTTTCTGCCAAGTCCATGTATTCCAAGAATCAAGACATTGCCCTGTTACTTAAAAAGGAGGTGTACAATCATCCTGCTTTGCCTCCTTCCTTCGAACCAAGCTCCAGTGGAGCTGCCTTCCTCCCTTCCGTGAAGAACATTAGTCTCTTGGCGAATACCTTATCCTTACAATTGGAAAAACCATTAAATCCTAGCATTCGCTATGCATTGGTACAACAGGGAGATGATTTATCCTCCCTTCACCTGGCTCCCCTGAATAAGAAATGGGTGGGGGATGAAAGTTCTTCTACACTCCAATTGCCTTCGGGAAAGGGGACTTACCTTGCGCTGCGCTGGGTAGATCACTACGGCAGGTTGGTTCATACCCAAGTAGTTCAACTCAGCAATTCTTCCCTGCCATGAAAGACATGCTCGTTCGATTGTCAGAACTCCCCAAGGTGGATGAGTTGGAGCAAAAGTTGCTAGAGAAAGAAAAAATAGTAGTCAGAAAGGCAATTGCCCCAGAAAAACACCTGGTCAGTGAATGGGTTTTTACAAATTTTGGGTCCTACTGGAAATCAGAAGTTGAGGTGGCCTTTTCTCGGCAACCCGTCTCCTGTTGGATAGCCCAGCGTGGTCATGATATCTTAGCCTTTGCCTGTTATGAATGCAGCGCAAGGAATTTTTTTGGTCCTACAGGCACCCAAGAGTCTGAACGAGGCAAAGGCATTGGTAAACTCCTACTCCTCAAATCCCTAGAATCCATGAGGGAAATGGGCTATGCCTACGCAATCATCGGTGGCGTGGGTCCAGCAGAATTTTATGAAAAAGCTGTAGGAGCCGTGCTGATAGAAGGATCAGAAATCAGCATTTATCAACACCTCTTGAGAAAACCATGACACAATCTCCTTCAAAGAACCCTTGGATTTGGGTACCTTCCCTCTACCTCACTGAATCCTTACCTTATGTTTTGATCATTACGGTTTCCGTGGTGATGTACAAAAATCTAGGGGTGTCAAATGAGGATATTGGCCTATATACTTCTTTTCTATACCTCCCATGGGTGATAAAGCCCATTTGGAGTCCCATTCTCGAACTTTTTGGAACTAAAAAACAATGGTTTCTTTCCATGCAGTCCTTTCTCTCTTTGGTGTTTATAGGAGTAGGGTTGACCACGGGGACAGGACAATTTTTCATCATTACTCTTGCTTTTTTTTGGATGGGTGCCTTTGCCTCTGCCACCAACGATATCGCCTCGGATGGCTTGTATCTGATTGCCCTGAAGCCTGAACAACAAAGTTTTTTTGTAGGGATGCGCAGCACCTTTTATCGGATGGGGATGATTACTGGTCAAGGATTGATTGTAATTCTGGCTGGATTTTTAGAACAAACTTTCTCTGACCCTACAAAAGCTTGGTCCTGGACCATGATTGGAGTAGGGGCGTTGATGCTCTGCCTAACAACCCTCAATTACCTCTCCACCCCAAGTGTGGTAGAATCTCAAGTAAAAAAGGAAGAAAAAGCAAGTTTTGGAAAGGTATTTGACTCTTTTTTCACCAAACCACACATCGGCGGGGCCTTGGGCTTTATTTTATTGTATCGCCTGGGTGAATCCCAATTGGTAAAAATGGCCTCTCCCTTTTTTCTCGATAAAAGGGCTTCAGGAGGACTAGAACTAAGTACTACTGAAGTTGGATTTATCTACGGAACACTAGGAGTCATCGCCTTACTTGCCGGAGGAATCCTCGGAGGAATAGTGATCTCCCGTGATGGCCTGGGCAAGTGGATGATGCCCATGGCATTTGCCATCAATGCACCGAATATCGGCTATGTAGTTTTGGCCTATCTTCAGCCGGAAAGTGTGGTATTTGCTACTGCCGTGGTAGTGGTGGAGCAACTTGGCTATGGCTTTGGTTTTGCAGCCTTTATGGTATTCCTTATTTATGTGGCAGATGGACTATTTAAGACAGCCCATTATGCCCTCGCCACCGGATTTATGGCCATGGGGATGATGCTTCCGGGCATGCTCAGTGGCTACGTGCAGCAGTGGCTAGGCTATCCCGGGTTTTTCGTTTGGGTGGTCATCGCCACGCTCCCAGGATTTGTGATGGCCTACACGGTGAAGTTTCCGAGGGAGTTTGGGAGGAAGGTTTCTTGAGGTACGAAATACGGAATACGAAGTACGAGGGGTTAAGTAGCGTTAGGTTTACTTCCTCCATTGCAACCCTTATTTTCTCAATAATTCAATTTTGCTCTAGTGCAATCAGCCGATGAATAAAAATCAAAAAATTGCCCAGCTATTTTCTCCTGCGGCATTTATTCACGATACGGAAGAAAATTACCAAGCCATCGAAGCTCTGATTCGGGAACAGGAAATCGGAGGACTGACGTTTTTTCACAGCAGGCATTCGGCTGCAGCCAACTTTGAAAAGCGGGCGGAAGTACTGGATGTAAGCGGCACTTTTGAGAAACTGATTGGCTTGATCAACCGCTACCAAAAGGCGGCCAAAATCCCTTTGCTGATCAGCATCGATGGGGAATACGGCTTGGCCATGCGCATTGAAAATACCCCCCAATACCCCTTTGCCATTAGCCTAGGAGCCTTGAAAAACGATGCCGAAAAATGGGTGAAGGAAGTGGGCTACCGCATGGGCTTGGATATGAAGCGCTCCGGCATTCACCTCAACCTTTCCCCTTGTGCTGATGTCAATACGAATCCTGACAACCCGGTGATCGGCTACCGCTCTTTTGGGAATAACCCAGAAAAGGTATCCAAATTGGCCTTTGCTGCCTATTCAGGAATGAAAAAAGCAGGCATAGGATCTTGCTTGAAACACTTTCCAGGACATGGGGATACGGCCACGGACTCGCATTTGGGCTTGCCGATTTTGCATAAAACCAAAGCGGAACTCGAGCGGGAGGAATTGCTTCCCTTTCAGATGGGTATCGATCAGGGTGTAGAACTGATCATGGTGGGCCACTTGGCGGTGCCTGCCCTCACTGGGGGCAAAAACATTCCCGCAAGCGTCAGCCGCGAATTGATCACCGACTTGCTGAAAGGCGAAATGGGATTCAAAGGGCTGGTGATCTCTGATGCACTCAACATGAAGGCTGTAGCCACTCTGTATACAGAACCTGGGGAACTCGAATGGCAGGCTTTTCAGGCAGGTAATGACATCCTCTGCTTTTCGGATCACGCGAAAGAGGGCATCGAGAAAATCGCCCAGAACGCCTCAGACTCAGAGGTAGATGCAATTTTTGAAAAAGTGATGGGACTGAAAACCCGCCTGGGCGCTGTAGAAACCCAGCCCATTGCTGTCCCTACTTTTGATTGGGAAAGCCATTCCCAACTTCAAAAAGGCTTGGCAGCAAACTATGTGTCTGTCATCTCAGGGGAACTTAATCCTACACAGCTCCAGAATTTGGCAGCAGCTGGAAAACTGGGATACCGAGAATTTTTCTCCACCAGCCCAAGCATCTTTTCCCAAGAGTTGGGCCTCTCCTTTGGGTCGATCCAAGAGGCAGAGCAAGTGATTTTGGCCGTATTTGTGCCAAGTCACAAGCCCCTGAATCAATTTGGCATGGAGCAAAGCGTCTTGGATGAAATCCAAACCTTGGCGAAATCCAAGCCCTGCATCCTGGTCCATTTTGGCAATCCTTTGGCACTCAAACACCTAGGCAAGTTATCCGATTTTGAAGCGGTGATCTGTGCCTACCAAGGATTTACAGAAACCCAAGTTCAGGCTGCAGTAGTTCTAAATGGAAAGTAAAAGAGCTTTCGCTGCGATCGTGAAGAAAGAAAAAAGCCATCCGCCGCGGCGGATGGCTTTTTGTTTGATTTCCCTGGTTAACCCTGAACTTACTTCAACACATGATGTGCCAAGACGCGCTGTACTTCGTACACGTTGACGGACTTGTTGAACTGCTTCTTGATGCTAGGATGTACCTCACTGGAAATCCAAATCTTTAGCTCTGCATCCAAATCAAAGGTGCCTGCAGTTTCCACACTGAACCTGGAGATACTCTTGTAAGAGATGGAGGTGTATTCAGTTTTACTTCCCGTAATGCCTTGAATATCTACCAAAATGAGCCTTTTATTCGTAAAAATAAAAGTGTCCCTCACCAGCTTAAAGCCCAATTCCATGTGTTCCCCTTCGGTAAGCAGCTGTCCATATTTTTTATGAAGTTCTTCTTGACTGACTGCCCCTGCATTTCCCAATAGTGCTGAAAATATTCCCATGGTTTATTTTATTTTAAGATTAATTACTAGGTAAATGAAGTTGAAATTCTTTTCCCTTTATCCCTCCTACTTTTCTACCGAAAACTTATACTCAATGGTATGAAGATAGCGATCCCCTGGAAGAAGGACAGGACTTGGAAAGTTGGAATGATGGATGGCATCGGGCCAATTTTGAGATTCGAGACAAAAGCCCCAATGGGTATCGTATGTCTGGCCCCCTGCGCCGGGAAACTTGCTTAGGAAATTACCCGTATAGAATTGTACCCCCACATTATCCGAATACATATCCATTACCCGACCACTTTCCGGATGACGCACGCGAGCCACTTGCTTCATTTCCAGTGATTTCTCCCGTTTGATCACGAAGTTGTGATCAAAGCCCCCTCCATTGGCTGCAATTTGGTCTCCCAAGATTTTTGGGGAACGAAAATCAAAGGGAGTCCCCGCTACCTCCTTCACCTCTCCGGTAGGAATCAGCTCCTCGTCGATGGGGGTGTAGGCATCTGCCCAAAATTGAATTTCGTGATCCTGGGCATCGCGCTTCATGCCTCCCAAATTGAAGTAGGTATGGTTGGTCAAGTTGACCAAAGTGGCTTGATCGGTGGTCGATTCAAACCTAATTCTCAGCACATTTTCTGCCGTCAATTCCACCCAAAGTGTGGTCTGCAGGTTGCCAGGATAGCCCTCTTCCCCATCTGGGCTGAGGTAGCTCATCTTGACCCCTACCGTGGAGTCTGTGGAGTAGGTTTCGGATGTCCACACCTTCTTGTCAAACCCTACCTTTCCGCCATGCAGGTGGTTGTCCCCATTGGTCTTAGCCAGCTGGTAAGTCTTGCCCTCTAAGTTGAATTGAGCATTTGCGATTCGATTGGCTACTCTCCCTGCAGTTACCCCAAAGAAGGGATGTGCTGTGGTCAAGAAATCCTCCACGCTATCCAAGGTCAGCGCTACATTTTCCTTCTTCCCGTTACGGTCTGGCGCTAGGATTTTGTACACCATCCCTCCGTAATTGGAGAGTTCTACTTGAAGGGTGCCGTTGTCCAACACATAGCGGTAAACAGGCTGTCCCTGTACCTCGGTCAGTTGTTCGGATTGAATCATAAAGGTGGTGGTTACTGATTTTGGGTTTTGCTTTGGAGGTGCGGTACAGCTAACTACCCCCAAAACGAGGAATAGGAGCAGCTGTACTTCGCTAACTTTTGACTTGAATAGCGTGTGCTTTGCCATAAGCAGTTCAATTTCTGAGGTGATTTTTTTCGATGCGGTCTAATTGACTTTGCAGCTCCTCTCTCCCGATCCACCTTCCTCGGATCACTACACCCACAGGTTTTTGCAAAGTTTTGAGATCTAGGAGCGTGTTTTGTTCCACGAGCACAAAATCTGCCTCATAGCCTGCCTTGATTTGTCCCCAACGGTTTGTTGCCCCCATGTACTGGGCGGGCACGAGTGATCCTGTTTTTAAGATTTCCAAGTTGGACATGCCTGCTTCGGACATCAAGGCAATCTCGTGGTTAATCGAAAAACCTGGCACATTGAATACCTGCGGGGAATCCGAAGCCATGATCATGGGTACGCCAGCGCAATGCATTTCAAGAAATAATTTTCGTCGAAATTCCAAGTAGGGGGCTACCCGTTCTTTGTCAAGCATGCCTGCCTTTTCCAACTGTTTTTTGGTAGTTACCCACTGTTGAATCTGCAAGCCGGGAAGGTACTTCATTTCTGGAGCTAGCCGAAAGGTGTCGGCAGGGATGTATCCAAAATACCGGTCAAACAGGGTGAGCGTGGGAGCCAGGTAAGTCCCTTGATCCAAGGTCTTTTGGATGAGATTGGGGAGTTTGCTCCAGTCTACCTGAGACACCAAATTAAGATTAAATGGACCCGAAGTAGTCGGGTCAATGGTCACCGTACTAGGAAGTAAGCCTTCCATGTACCCATCCATGTGTTCTATGGATTTAAATCCATCTTCCAGGGCTTGATGAATCCCCACATCCAAAGGCACATGCCCTCCAAAAGGAATCCCCTCTGCCTTGGCTGCAGTGGCAATGGCTTTCATTTCCTCCGACAGCACTCCAGGATGGATCTTCAGGTGATCGTAGCCTTCTTGTTTCTGGGATTTGACCATCGCGGCACCTTGCGCAGGATCAGTTACGGAATTGGCATTGAAGGAGGGACCCGAAATGAAGGTTCTTGGACCAACCAATAGCCCGGAATTCAATTTGTCTCGAAGGGCAAGGTGACTAGGATGACCTAGCATACTTCGGATACGAACCACCCCATTGGCCAAATAAAGCCAAAGGGATTCCTCTTGGAGCTGGGTATTGCCATCGGCAGCTACAGGCAAATGTGCATGAAATTCGGCAAGTCCTGGAAAAACATAACTCCCCTTACCTTCAATCCGGGTCACTTGCTGCCAAGCTACGGGTAAATTTCCAGTGCTAACCATAGATTCTATTTTGCCCTCCTTGACCAAAAGGGTCTGATTTTCTAGGATTATTCCTTTTTCCAAAGAAACCACATGCACTTGGGTAATGACCAAGTCTTGAGAAAAAGTAACAGAAGAAAGAAATCCAAAAATCAGAGCGAATAAAAGAGATTTGAATGACATAAGGGAAAGCATCAATTGATTCTTGAATTTCGCTTCTTGTTTATCTAAATCCAATCCCCAGATAAGAAAAATAAGATCGCTGAAGTTTATGGTCAAGACTTAGTCCATTCCGTGTGGTAAAACTTCCCACTTGGATCGTCCTTGCGCTGATAGGTATGTGCCCCAAAGTAATCTCGCTGTGCTTGAATCACGGAAGCCGAAGACTCGGCAGTAATTCGACCGAGCAGGTAGTTGATCCCCGCACTCATCACAGGCATTGCAAAACCATGCGTCAATCCCAATCCTACCACTTCTGCCAAGGCCATTCTTCCAGAATTCACCTGTTCCTTCACTCCAGGGGTTTCAAAAAAAGCTATTTGATCGGCATAATTAGCAGAAATTCGTTCCATTAAGCCGGATCGGATGATGCAACCATTGGTCCAAATGCGGGCGATTTCGTTGAAATTAAGCCCCCAACCTTTGGTATCTGATACGGTTTTCATCAATCGGAAACCTACCTCATGATTGATGATTCGAGCCAAGGCATAGGCTTCTTTGATTTTGGGAAGCCAAGTTTCCAAAGTACCCTCCACCTTTTGGAATTCGTGGTGAAAAGATTTAGAAAATGCCACCCGCATCGCCTTTTCTCCAGAAACCCCTCGGGCATTCACGGCCTCGGCCAAGGGGCTGTAGGGAATTCCGTACTCCAAGGCGGTCGTTAGTGACCAAGCACCAGTTCCTTTTTGGCCTGCCTGATCTAGGATTTTATCGAGCAGCAATTCTCCTCCTTCTTTGAAAAGCAAGAGGTCTGCAGTGATTTCAAGCAAGAAGGACTTCAACTCGCCTTTTGCCCAATCCGAAAAAATGGCAGATATCTGTGCGGCCGAGCAGCCAAATCCAAAACGCAACAAGTGAACCAACTCCGCCAACACCTGCATCTCCCCGTACTCCATCGAGTTGTGTACCATCTTGATAAAGTGACCTGATCCACCTGGACCTACGTAGGTCACGCAAGGCTTTCCCTCCTTGTCTTTGGCAGAGATTCTACCCAAAAAATCGGCCACCATCGCATAACCTTCTGCATTTCCGCCAGGCATAATGGAGGGTCCTTTGCGTGCCCCTTCTTCTCCACCGGATACCCCCATGGGAAGGAAATGCATACCCATTTCTTTGAGGCGGTTGACTCTTCGGTCCGAATCTAGGTAAAAGGAATTGCCACCATCAATCACCAGATCGTCTTTTTCCAAAAGGGGAAGCAAAGCATCCAACTGGGCATCAATAGCGGCCCCAGCAGGAATCATCATTAGAATTTTCCGAGGCTGCTCAAGGGATTCAACAAATTTTTTCAGGTCTTCAAAGGCAAGAAGGTGGGGAATTTCAGGATGTGCATCGCGTATGGCTTGGGCAACTCCCTCTTCCTTACCCGCTACAAAGCGGTTGTAAAGGGATACGGAAACCCCATTTTCTGCTAGGTTAAGTGCCAAGCTTTTGCCCATCACTCCCATGCCGATCACACCGATTTTCATTTTCATTCCTTGAGAAGTTAAGTAGTGTAGGGAAACCTGCAAAACTTGTTCTGGAGTCCCTGTTATATTCAATAATAGTCCAAAAGAAGGTTTTTCCCAAATGGCAAGTTGGGAATCCAGCATGGAGGCTTTCATGTAGTGCCCCTTTCGAGCGAGCATACGCTCCCAAAGCAAGTCCCGATCTCCTTGGAGGTGGATCCAGTGCTGATCCGTATGGACTTGAAGCCTTTGCCTGTAGGCATTTTTCAAGGCCGAACAGGCCAAAACGGCTCCCCCACTTTTTTGATATTCCAACAAGGCATCTGCCAAGCTTTGTAGCCAAGGTATTCTATCTTCATCGCTGAGGGGTTCCCCCCTGCTCATCTTTGCGATATTGGCCGGAGAGTGGAATTGGTCTGCATCCAAAAAAGGCAGCCCAAGACCTGCCGACAATCCCATGCCTAGGGTTGTTTTTCCCGTACCCGATACCCCTGTGATCACGACAAGCATAGCGCAAAGGTAACTTTTTACAGCAAACTGCCCATCACCTGTATCGCCTTTACCTCCTGCCTTGAATAAAAAAGCCTGCCTTTCTCTGGAAATTTCCTTTACTCCCGCCTGCTACTTATTTTGAGCAAAACAATGATTCCAAGGGCTGAATAGCTACCTTTGCAGCTCAATTCCAAGTAGTCATGATTTCAGTAGACAATGTTTCTGTACTTCACGGGTGTGCACCCTTGTTTAGCAATATCACCTTCAACATCAACGAAAGTGATAAAATAGCCTTGATGGGTAAAAATGGGGCCGGTAAATCCACCCTGTTAAAAATCATCGCTGGAGTAAATAAACCTACTTCTGGAAGCATCTCAGCTCCTAAGGGATACGTGATTGCCTACCTTCCCCAGCATCTTTTGACCTCGGACGAATGCACGGTTATGGAGGAAACTTCCAAGGCCTTTGCCTCCTACCTGGGGATGAAAGAGGAGATGGATCGCATCAACGAGGAGTTGACCCTTCGCACCGATTATGAGTCAGAATCCTATTACCAATTGATAGAAAAAGTTTCTGAACTCAGCGAAAAATATTACGCCATAGAAGAAGTCAACTATGAAGCCGAAGTGGAAAAAGTCCTCTTAGGATTGGGCTTTGTCAGAGAAGATTTTCAAAGGCTTACCTCAGAATTTTCTGGGGGCTGGAGAATGCGTATTGAATTGGCTAAAATACTCCTTCAAAACCCCGATTTAATTTTATTAGACGAGCCCACCAACCACCTGGATATCGAATCCATACAATGGCTGGAAGATTTTTTATTGACCAAAGCGAAAGCCGTGGTGGTCATTTCTCACGACAGAGCCTTTGTAGACAACATCACCACCCGCACCATCGAGGTGACTATGGGAAGAATATACGACTACAAAGCCAAATATAGCCACTACTTGGAGCTGAGAAAAGAAAGACGAGAGCAGCAACAAAAACACTTCGAAGAGCAGCAAAAATTTATTGCTGAAACCACCCAGTTTATCGAACGATTCAAAGGGACCTACTCCAAGACTTTACAAGTCCAGTCTCGCGTGAAAATGCTGGAAAAATTGGAGATCGTCGAAGTCGATGAAGTGGACACCTCTGCCTTGAAACTCCGCTTCACTCCTTCTCCTAGGTCCGGAAAATATCCGGTTATTGTGGAAGACATGAGAAAGAGCTATGGGGACCATGTCGTATTTCACCATGCCTCCATGACCATAGAGCAGGGACAAAAGGTAGCCTTTGTTGGAAAAAATGGAGAGGGTAAATCCACCATGATCAAAGCCATCATGGGCCAAATTGATTTTCAAGGAAAATGTGAATTGGGACACAATGCGCTAGTTGGGTACTTTGCTCAAAACCAAGCCTCCCTCCTAGACGAGAGCTTGAGCATCTTCGATACCATAGATCAGTTGGCAGTAGGAGAAATTCGTACCAAAATCAAAGATATTTTGGGAGCCTTCATGTTTAAAGGAGACGATATCCAAAAAAAGGTCAAGGTTCTCTCTGGTGGAGAAAAAACACGACTCGCCATGATCAAGTTGCTTCTCCAACCTGTCAACCTCCTAATTTTGGACGAACCTACCAATCACTTAGATATGAAAACCAAGGACATCATCAAAGATGCGCTGAAGGCCTTCGATGGCACACTCATCTTGGTCTCCCACGATCGAGACTTTTTGGATGGTTTGGCTACCAAGGTTTTTGAATTTGGTAATAAGCGAGTTCGGGAGCATTTCGAGGACATCAACGGTTTCCTCCGAGCGAAGAAGTTGGAAAACCTACGCGAGGTAGAACGCAGGTAAGTTGAGTAAAATCGACAGGAAATAAAAAAAGCAATTCTTCCGAATTGCTTTTTTTTGGGATAGTTCACCTTAGCGGGCGTAGTTCACGGCTCGCATTTCGCGAATGACCGTGACCTTGATTTGTCCAGGGTATTGCATTTCCTTTTCGATTTTCTGAGAGATATCAAAGGAAAGTTGTCCTGCCTTCTGATCATCTACCGAATCTGCATCTACCAGAATACGTAATTCTCGTCCCGCTTGCATGGCAAAGCATTTGTTGACCCCGTCAAAGTTCAGTGCCAATTCCTCCAATTCTTTCAGACGCTTCACGTAGCTATCCATGATTTCACGACGGGCACCTGGACGAGATCCTGAGATGGCGTCGGAGGCCTGTACGATAGGAGATATCATGGAGGTCATTTCGATTTCATCATGGTGGGCTCCTATGGCATTGCAAATCTCAGGATGCTCCTTGTAACGCTTGGCAAGTTCCATACCCAAGAGCGCGTGAGGCAATTCTTGTTCTTCGGGCCACACCTTTCCGATATCGTGAAGAAGACCAGCGCGCTTTGCTAACTTGGCATTGAATCCCATTTCTGCAGCCATGGTTGCGGCCAACTTGGCTACTTCTCTAGAGTGCTGCAAAAGATTTTGTCCGTAAGAAGATCTAAACCTCATCCTACCCACTAGTTTGATTAGCTCGGGATGAAGGCCATGAATTCCCAAATCAATACAGGTACGCTCTCCAATTTCTACGATTTCCTCTTCAATATTTTTCTCCGTCTTGGCCACTACCTCTTCTATACGTGCCGGGTGAATACGACCATCCTGTACCAAACGGTGAAGGGAAAGCCTAGCGATTTCCCTTCGTACGGGATCAAAACCAGAAATAATGATCGCTTCGGGGGTATCATCGACCACAATCTCAACTCCCGTGGCGGCTTCTAAGGCGCGAATATTTCTTCCTTCTCTTCCGATAATTTTTCCCTTAATATCGTCACTTTCAATATTGAATATCGAAACGCAATTTTCTACCGCATGCTCTGTAGCCGTACGCTGAATGGTGTCCAAGACAATTTTTTTTGCTTGCTTGGTCGCTGTCAACTTGGCCTCATCTAAAATGTCTTTGATTTGCGAAGATGCCTTAGTCTGGGCCTCTTCGGTCAGCATGGTGATCAACTGTTCCCTTGCTTCCTCTCTGGTAAGACCTGCTATTTTTTCCAAGTCAGCAATACGCTGATTAGTTACCCGATCTAGCTCCTCTTTCCTGACTTGCACTGCATGGAGTTGGGCCGTCAATACCTCTTTCCTACTATCTAGTTCAGCTTCTTTTCTTTGAAGTTGCTCCTGCTCCTTGGCCACTTGTTGTTGAAGCTGCCTTACCTTGTTTTCGTTGCTAATAATTAAGTTCTTCTTGTTGTTGGCCTCTTCGTCAAATTCTGCCTTCAACTTCAAGTACTTTTCTTTGGCTTCTAGTATACGGTCTCTTTTGATGGATTCTGCAGTCAATTCTGCTTCCCTAAGCATGGACTTGATCCGCTCTTGGGCTTCTTCTTCACGCTTTGCTTGTTTGCCTTTAAAGAAAAAACCAGCGCCCGCTGCGCCTATACCTAGCCCCGCTAGGGCTGCAAGTATGGATAATAAAATTACGTTCATAGGTTGTATCTGTTCTAAATACACCTACCGGCTCCAAAAAGTGCCAAAATGAGAAAAAATCAATTCAAAGCGTCTTACTCAACAAGGACGAAATATGGGCAAGACTGCGCTCTATATGCTCGCTATCTCCCGCATTGACCTCGTCGGTTTCCAAGGACTCCACCATACAATCAAAGGCTACCATAGCCAATAAATCGGTGGTATCGTCTAAGCCAAATTCTGACTTATACTTTCTTAATTTTTCATTGATCAACTTACCTGCATGACGAATTTTGCCTTCATCCTCAGGCTTAACCCGCATGGGATATTCTCTATCTCCGATTTTAACTTTAATGGCAAGGGGTTCCATTTATTCGGATAGGTAGGTGATCAATTGATCGATTTCTTGTATATACGAATTGATTAAGTCACTCATTTCGACGGCATCCTCAGGGCTTACCGGTCGGTTGTCTACAATGTTACTAATTTTAATCTTATTTTTAAAATGGTGTAAGGCCATTTCCTTATCACCCAACTCCTTTTCCAGGGTAGTCAATTTTCTCCTTAACTCCTCATTTTCAGCATGCAAGGACTCTATTTTTTTGCTTACTTGAACGGAAAGTTTTTCAAGTTTTTCTAATTTCTCTTGAATCATGGGCTAGCTTCGGATAGTAGCACCTACCTGTTCCTGGAAGGCACGAATCAAGTTACTCATTGTTTTTTCAATTTCCTTGTCGGTCAGCGTATTTTCCTGATCTTGAAGGATAAAACTTAGGGCATAAGCTTTTTTACCTGCTTCAATTTTATCACCCTGGTACACGTCAAAAACATCAATTTTCCTCAGTAATCTTCCTCCTGCCTTTTCTGCGACGCCCTTGACTATCTCGTAGCTGACCCCTTTATCGATGACCAAGGACAAGTCTCTGCGCACCTCTGGAAATTTTGACAGCTCTTGGAATTTCTTCAAGCCGGAGGATTTTTTTGCCAGCAGGTCCCAATCCAATTCTACATACCATACCTCTTGCCTCACCCCTGCCAATTTCAATTGACGCTCTTCAACCAATCCCAGGTTACCCGCCACTTTTTCTCCTAAGTAAATCGATAATCCATAGGCAAATGGTGAGGATTCTTGGGGAACTACTTTCCCCAATTCAATGCCCAAGCGCTCCAAAATTCGTAGTACAGTGGCATAGCTATCCTCAAAAGCAAATGGCTTAGCTGGCTCAATCCAACTTTCAGAAGATCGGTTTCCAGAAAGGAACAACGCCAATCGTTTGGACTCCTTGTAACCATCTTCCGCCTTATGGTAAACCGTGCCAAATTCAAAACATTTCAAATCTGTCTGCCTTCTGTTGATGTTGTGGGCCAAAACTTCCAAACCAGAAAAAAGCAGGGTTTGACGCATGACTCCTAGGTCTTCACTGAGTTTGTTGAAGATTTCCACGGTTTTACTAGGGTCCAAAAACCCAGACTTTTCCACATACTCGGGACTAGTAAGGCTATTGGTAATCAATTCAAAATAGCCTTGGCTAGCCAACATTTCCGAGAGGCGATACTGAAGTTTGGAAATGTCCTTTTGGGGATGTTCGGCCAAGTAATCTGTTTTTAGGTGATCCGATAAGGCTACTTGTTGAAATCCGTAAATCCTCAAAATTTCTTCAATGATGTCTGCCTCCCTCGTGACATCTACGCGATAGGGCTTTACCCTTGCTATAAAACCCCCGGGATGTGATCCACTCACCTGAATATCCAAACTCTCCAAGATGGAAATAACCTCTTGGGGAGCTATCTCTTTTCCTATCAATCTGTTGATATTTCCATAGCTCACCTGAATATCCACATCTGTTTTAGGTTGAGGATAGAGATCAATCAGCTCAGATGCTACCTTGGCCCCTGCAAGTTCTTGAAGTAGAAGTACTGCTTGTTTTAATGCATATACAGGCATGTTTGGATCGGTGCCACGTTCAAATCGAAAGGAAGCATCCGTCTTTAATCCGTGGTATTGAGATCCTTTTCGGATGACATCAGGAGAGAAATAGGCAGATTCTAAGAAAATGGAGGTAGTCTTTTCACTTACTCCCGAATGAATCCCTCCAAAAATCCCAGCAATACACAAGCCTCCTTGATCGTCCCCAATCATAAGCTCTTCCCCTGACAACTTTCTTTGCTTGTCGTCTAGGGTGACAAAAGGAGTGCCTTTAGGAAATTTTCCTACCCTTATTTTTCCATTGGAAATTTTATCGGCATCAAAGGCATGTAGGGGTTGACCTAAATCGTGCAAAATGAAGTTGGTAATGTCCACCACATTATTGATGGGTTCCAAATCCAAGGACCTAAGAAAATTTTGTAACCATACCGGTGAGGGTCCCACCTTTACGTCAGTCAGAACAATCCCCGCATACCGGGGACAGTCAGATACATCATCTACCTGCACCGAAATATGTGGGCCTTGCTGAGTTTGAATGTGTAAATCTTTTTCCTCAGCCAAGCACATGGGCCTTCTTAGCAAGGCTTTCAAATCTCTGGCTACTCCCAAATGGGCAGCAGCATCCGAGCGATTGGGCGTAAGTCCTATTTCTAAAACATAATCCTCGGTCACTTCAAAATAGGAGGCAGCAGGACTGCCATTGGGCAAGGTAGTATCCAATGCCATAATCCCAGCATGGGAAGTTCCTATCCCAATTTCATCTTCAGCACAAATCATCCCTTCAGATACCTGACCTCTAATTTTTGCCTTTTTAATTTCTATAGGCTCTCCTTGGTAGGGATACAAGGTAGATCCTACCGTAGCTACCACTACCTTTTGACCTACAGCAACGTTGCTAGCTCCACATACGATTTGTGATGGAACTTCTCCCCCAATATCCACCGTAGTGATATGTAGCTTGTCGGCATCAGGATGCTTTTGACAGGTAAGAACCTCCCCTATCACTACTCCTTTAAGTTTGCCAGGAATAGACTCAAAAAATGTTATTCCTTCCACTTCAAGTCCCGATTGGGTAAGTAAGGCAGCAATCTCCTCTGGACTTTCAGTAAAATGAAGGTAGTGCTTGAGTCTAGAGATGGATATTTTCATAAGGCAATGGGTCGGAAATTATCCGTAATGGTGTCGATTAGGCAGTATAATGCCTTCTTTGGTGTGAAAAACAAAGTTAAAAGAATTGCCACAGGGCGCGATCATTTATCGTAATTTTTCTCCCCAGCTGCTATGGCAATATCCAAGATATTTTCTTTAGGAGGCAGAGGACAGGCAAACTCAGGATTGTAAGCACAATACGGATTAAATGCCAAATTGAAATCTAGGGTGATGCTATTTTTCCCGTCTTGGCGCACGTTAAGATACCTTCCTCCACCGTAGGTCTCCTTTCCCGAAGTCTGATCGGCAAATGCCAAAAAGAAATTTCTCATATCCGACTCGCTAACCGACTGCAGGAGCAACACCTTATTGGTTTTTCCGCCTAACTCAAATTCTGCAAAGGAATGCTCCACATACCGCTCGGTACTGCCGTCAGTAAGGGGAACTTCCCTGATTTTTTTTTCCTCTATGGGAAGCAATCGGGCCTTAACCCGAAACGCGGGGTTGATTTCAAAAAAAGTGAGGATCGTAAAGCCTTGTTTTTGACTTTCGGTGAGAGGAGATTCTGCATTGAAGCGAATAAATTTAAACTGACGCTCTCGCTCCTTTTCAATTTTTGCTAGGTAATCTTCAGGACTTTCTGCAGCAGTAAACATGTATCCTATGACAGCAAATACTACCAAGGAAATAAAGATTAGAAGGAGTTGGCTTGATTTCACGAGACCTTAAATTGAATGATTACAACCGATTGTAGTTGGTAAGGGGATTGAATTTAATAAGAAATAAAACCTACATCAGCCCTCCGTCGGCAAAGCTAAAGTAACCCTGATCGGAGAACAGCAAGTGGTCAAGAACAGGTACTTCCAATTCCCTACCTATTTTTAAAAGCTTCGCTGTGATCGCTTTGTCTTGTTCGGAGGGATTTAAATTTCCGCTGGGGTGATTATGTACCAAAATTAAGGAATGTGCCTTGTGTTCCAAGGCGCAGGAAAAAACAACTTTAGGATCAACCACCGTACCTGACATCCCCCCTTGACTAATTCGTTGCTTTTTAATCAAATAATTGCCTCGATTGAGCAGTACTACAAAAAAATGCTCCACACATTCGTCCTGCAGGTCAGCACGGAGCAACTCATAGACTTGACTGGAATGGGTTATTTTTTGTTTCTGGGGAATCTCCTGATCTTTTCTCCTTCTCCCTAATTCCAATGCGCATACTATAGAGAGGGCTTTGGCCTCCCCTATTCCCTTAAATTTCATCAAATCCAAAACCGTCATTCTCGCCAAGCGAGAGAGGTCTTGGTCTACGGCTGAAAGGATCTTCTTGGAAAGGTCGACTGCACTCATCGTAGAACTCCCCGTTCTTAGTAAAATGGCCACAAGCTCTGTGTCAGTTAGCGCTGCTTTGCCTTTGAGGAGTAATTTTTCTCTTGGCCGATCTTGCTCGGCCATCTCAAAGATTTTTAATGAAGTGGAAGGCATTTCTTAGATTAAAAAGTAAAAATAAATGTACTAAAAAAATGCATAAAAAAACCCTGCTTTTGGGCAGGGTCTCTTTGAAAAAGGTAACTCTTAAGCTAGCGCATTGACAAATTTTGCCAATTTTGATTTTTTGTTGCTCGCGTTATTTTTGTGGATGACGTTCTTCTTTGCCAATTTATCCAGCATAGAAGAAACCTTTTTAAACAGCTCCATGGCCTCTATTTTGTCGGTAGTCTCCTTAAGTTTCTTGATAAAGGTACGGGTAGTTTTTGCCTGATACCTGTTTCTCAAACGCTTTACATCGTTAGCACGAATTCTTTTAAGAGCTGATTTATGATTTGCCATATCTCGTTAAATTTCTAATTCTACTTTTTCCCAGTTTTAAATGGGAATGCAAAGTTATTGTAAATAATTAATTCTGCCAAAGTATTTTTAAACATTCCTTTTTTAAATGATTGATCGCTTCTACGTAAGGATGACATTTTTATGATTTTTTTCCTAAAAAAGCTTTTTTCTTCACAAAAAGCTTTCAATTAAGTAGCTTTAAGCATGTATTTTTTGATCTTAAACAGCTTCCTACTTTCTTTTTCTAATCCTCCGCAAAAGTCCTGGGGCTTCTTCGCACACGAGTTGATCAATAGGCAAGCTGTATATTCTTTACCTCCTGAAATGATATCCCTGTTTAAAAAGGAATTGGTTTTCTTAGGAGAAAAATCAGTGAATCCAGATCGAAGGAGGTATGCAGTACAGGGAGAAGCCGAAAAACACTACATCGACCTAGACCATTACGGAGATAGTGCAAGGCAGCTACTTCCCAAGTATTGGCCTCAGGCCTTAGAAAAGTATTCCGATGATACCCTAAGAGCACACGGCATAGGCCCCTGGTCCACCTACCTCACCTTCCTAAGTCTGACCAAAGCCTTTGCTGCACGGGAAAAAGCCTCCATCCTTCGCCTCTCGGCAGACCTAGGGCATTACCTAGGGGACTTAAACGTCCCTTTACATACCACAAAAAACTACAACGGTCAACTCAGCGGACAGACGGGTATACATGGCTTCTGGGAAAGTAGGATTCCGGAGCTGCAGGCCAAGAATTACTCCTTTTGGGTGGGCAAGGCAAGCTATGTCACAGATCCACAGGAAGCTCTTTGGGAGGCGGTGTCACGAGCTCATGCTCAGGTAGACTCGGTCTTGCGTATTGAAAAAGAGCTGAGTACAGCATTTTCCGAAAGTCAAAAATACAGTTATGAGGAGCGTAATGGCCTAACGGTACGCGTTTATTCCCGAGAGTTTACAGAAGCCTATGCTGCCGCGCTACACGGACAGGTGGAAAGGCAAATCCAACGCTCTATCAAGATGGTTGCCGACTTTTGGTATACCGCATGGGTCAATGCCGGGCAGCCAGATTTGAGTAAGCTGCCTAATTCTCTAGAAGCACCGCAAGATTCCCTTCGCCCTAACTCAAAAATTCGAATTCGACTGCACGACCATTAGGAGATTAGGAATGGAGGTATCGTGTGATTGCAGCCCCTAAACGGGAAAAGGTATCTTTGAAAACGGCTTCATTTTCTTCCAAGAGGGTCACCCGAAATCCCCTTAATTCAGAACAAAAAGAAGAAATGGGTACCACGCAAATCCGCTCAGAGGCTAGCAAATAATATACAAATCGCTTGTCCAAAGGCATTTCTGAATCGCTTAACCAGGTATCCACCAACTTTTTTACTCGTTCATCTTCAATCGGAAGCGTTTGCTTTGCATGGAGCAGGTGTTCGTCAAAAACGATTGTATTGTAAAAGGCACCTTGGGTAGGATTGAATTTAATGCCTTCGATATTCCCTAAAATTTCTCTCATCCACTCACTTCTTTCGCCGATTTGTGCATTGGCTTGCTTCCGATAAGCAGGAAATTTTGGATGGCTCAGGATTCTCGGAATGGCTAATTGAGGCAAAATAGTGGAACAAACCTCAATCATTTTGGCATTTTCAAGGGTTTGGCAAAGCTTGGAAAATTCCCGAGAAGCTTCTCGATTGTAAAATTCCATCCATCCACAGCGTGCTCCAGGCCAAGGAAATTCCTTGGAAATTCCCTTGAGCGAGATCGCCGGATGATCCCCAATGACCTCAGCAAGGGCTACTGATTGGATGCCGTTGTAAGTGATGTTTTGGTAAATCTCATCGGCAATCAACAATAGATTAAATTCCTTGGCAAGCTTTACGAAATTTTCTAAGACTTCTTTGGGATACACCATCCCAGTGGGATTATCTGGATTGATGATCAGAATGCCCACAATGGAAGGGTTGTATTTTACCTTGAGGTACAAATCTTCCATATCTGGAAGCCATTGGTTGTCCGGATCTAGTCGGTAGGTAATGGGAGCTGAATTGGCATGTGCGG
>VGMU01000030.1 GCA_016866385.1 Bacteroidota bacterium | reverse complement strand
ATGCTACGCTATTGGAATACCTGGCAATTTAGACATCCCAATGCCAATGATTTGATCCGCGCAATGGAAAAGCAAAGTGGGCTGGAATTGGATTGGTATAAGGAATATTTCGTCTATTCTACCAAAACCATCGACTACGCCGTCAAGGAAGTAGTGCCTACTAAAGAAGGAACTAGCATTACCTTGCATAGAATTGGGTTGATGCCCATGCCAGTAGATCTGCAAATTACCTACCAAGATGGAACCAAAGAACTAATCTATTTGCCGCTTGACGTGATGAGGGGAGAGAAGGCAGAGGAGCAAGGAAGTGCTCCAAGGGTGCAGACTAAGGTTTGGACTTGGACCTTTCCTCAAATGACTTTACACGTGTCCAAACCTATTGAGTCTATCAAATCTGTAGAAATAGATCCTAGTAGAAGAATGGCTGACGTCTCCTTAGAAAATAATAAAGTGGAGTTTTAGGCTCCACTTTCAAAAAAAAAGGTGGGTAATCCCACCTTTTTTTTTTCTGGATCAACCAGCGTTTTTCTTGTTTTGTACTTCAGTACGGATAGCTTGAGCTAGGTTCTTCAAATCTTGCATACCTTTTCTAACACGGGTACCTGCAGCTTGGTTTCCTTTGCCATAGAACTTTTCGAAATCAGCTTCTAGGCTGTTTACTAAATTTTTTACGTCGCTAAATCTGCTCATAGTAAAAGTTTTTTAGGGTTGATGATTGTTTATAAAGTCCAATATAGGTCAAATACTTTCTATTTCAACTCAGAGGCCGTTTTTTTTATAAAATTTTTTATTCACCGAAAGAAAGAGCTATCTCGGAGTTCTTATAAATTCCAGAAACGAGCTTGTCTTTTACCGCAGCAAAAGCCTTAACAGTCAAGTTTACATCCTCTAAGGTATGTACTGCTGTTGGGATTAACCTCAAGATAATCATGCCTTTAGGTATTACAGGGTAAATAACTACGGAACAAAAGATGCCAAAATTCTCTCTTAAATCCATGGATAGGGCAGCTGCTTCACCTACCGTACCGTTGAGAACTACTGGAGTTACTGGAGAATTTGATTTACCAGTACTGAATCCATTTTCTACAAGTCCTTTTCTTAAAGCATGTACAATTTTCCAAAGATTATCTTTCAACTCAGGTTGACTTCTCAGCATATCTAATCTTTTCAAGGCACCTTCTACCAGTAACATGGGAAGTGACTTGGCGAAGATCTGAGACCTCATGTTGTATCTTAAGAATAAAATGACATCTGCATCACCTGCTATAAATGCTCCTATAGAAGCCATAGATTTGGCAAAAGTAGAGAAGTAAAGATCTACTTGATCCTGCACTCCTTGTTCTTCGGCTGTTCCTGCTCCCCTGGCACCCATGGTACCAAAACCATGTGCGTCGTCAACCAAGAGTCGAAACTCGTATTTGCTTTTAAGTGCAGCGATTTCTTTCAATTTTCCTTGATCGCCTGTCATTCCAAATACACCCTCGGTGATTACAAGGATACCTCCCCCTGTTTCGGCCGCTAGCTTGGTAGCACGTTGCAGTTGTTTTTCACAGTTTTCTATATCGTTGTGGGGAAACACATACCTTTTTCCTAGATGCATCCTCAAAGCATCGATGATGCAGGCATGGCATTCGGAATCGTAAACGACTACATCTTTTCTATCCAAAAGTGCATCAATTACTGACATGATGCCTTGATAGCCGTAATTCAATAAATAGGATTTTTCTTTTCCAACAAAAGAAGCCAATTCGTCCTCCAGTTGCTCGTGAAGATCTGTTTGTCCAGACATCATTCGAGCTCCCATAGGATAGGCTGCCCCCCATTTAGCGGCAGCATCAGCATCTGCTTTTCGAATGTCGGGATGGTTTGCCAATCCGAGATAGTTGTTCAGACTCCAGGTAAGAACTTCTTTTCCTTTGAACTTCATTCTTGGGGCAATTTCTCCTTCCAATTTGGGAAACGACCAGTAGCCGTCTGCAAACTCAGAGTGCTTGCCCAAGGGGCCCATATTCGTTTTTAATTTTGAAAATAAATCCAAGGTCTTTTGATTTTAAAGGGTTAGGGATAAGTGATTTTGATAAAATCAACCAAAAATAAGAGGAATCTAACTTGTAAACAAAAAACTAGTTTTACTAAAGAATAAAGGTGAAAAAGCTCAAAATAAATTCCGTATTTCGCAGGGATACTTTGATAAACCCAAAAAATCTTTAGCTAGTCTATGGCAAAAATATCCAAGCTTTTGGTAGCCAACCGGGGTGAGATTGCCCTGCGAATCATGAGGACGGCTCATGAAATGGGAATAGCTACTGTAGCGGTGTACTCGGAGGCAGATCGATTGTCTCCTCATGTAAAATTTGCTGATGAGGCAGTTTGCCTAGGTCCAGCCCCATCCAATCAGTCCTATCTTGTAGCTGACAAAATCATAGAAGCTTGTTTGAGATTGCAGGTAGATGCCATACATCCGGGCTATGGATTCCTTTCTGAGAATGCTTCTTTCGCCAGAAAAGTAAAAGAAGCAGGAATTATTTTCGTGGGTCCCTCTCCACAAGCTATAGAGATCATGGGCTCTAAGCTTGCCGCCAAGCAAGCCGTTTCCAGCTACAACATTCCCTTGGTACCAGGTACGGAGGAATCTATTTCCGATGTAGAATTTGCCAAAGCCAAAGCCAAAGAAATAGGATATCCTATAATGATTAAAGCTTCAGCTGGGGGAGGGGGTAAAGGAATGAGGATTGTGAATTCCGAAGAAGAATTTGAGGAACAAATGAAGCGTGCCGTATCTGAAGCGATTTCATCTTTTGGGGATGGAGCGGTTTTCATTGAAAAATGCATCACTTCTCCTCGTCATATAGAAATCCAGATTTTAGGAGATCAACACCAAAACCTGGTCTATTTATTTGAACGCGAATGTTCCATCCAGCGTAGGCACCAGAAGGTGATTGAGGAAGCTCCTTCGGCTGTAGTAAATCCCGTCATGCGTAAGGCGATGGGAGAGGCTGCCATTGGTGTCGCGAAAGCATGCAACTATTATGGAGCAGGAACGGTGGAATTTATTGTAGATGAACACCTAAACTTCTATTTTTTAGAGATGAATACCCGGCTTCAGGTAGAGCACCCTGTGACGGAGATGATTACAGGGAAAGACCTAGTTCGAGAGCAACTTTGGATTGCCGAGGGAAAGCCTTTATCATTTACACAAGAGGATTTGCATCTTCATGGGCATGCTATTGAAATCCGCGTTTATGCAGAAGACCCTAAGAACAATTTTTTACCGGATATAGGAAAGCTCCATACCTATCAAAGGCCTCAAGGCCCGGGTATCCGAGTAGACGATGGATTTGAGGAGGGCATGGAGATTCCAATTTATTACGATCCCATGATTGCCAAATTGATTGCCCATGGGGCAACACGTCAAGAGGCTATTGATCGGATGATTCGTGCCATTGATGACTATCGAATCACGGGAATTCAGACTACCTTGGATTTTTGTCGATTTGCCTTGACGCATCAGGCGTTTCAATCCGGAAATTTTGATACCAAATTTGTGGAGCGCTATTTCAGTCCTGAGGTTTTGGAGTCTGTATTTACCCAAGAAGAAAAGCAACTGTTAGCTGCATTGGCAGTGGAATTTTTTGAAAAGGAAGACGCTAAAAGAAATCCTAAAATACCCATTGCCACATCCACCAACTGGCCCAACCGACTGATCTAATGGCAGAAATTTTACCGATTAGAGCTTGGAGATATAGGGATGATCTGGCAAAGAATATGGAAGCCCTAACGGCGCCCTTATTTGATGTGGTTTCCCAAAAACAAAGAGATATTCTATACAAAAATCCCATAAACAGTATTCATCTTTCGGTTCCCCAAGGAACAGACCCAGCAAAAGAGGCCAAAAGTATCTTGAATAAATGGAAGACGGAAGGGATTTTGATTCAAGACCATAGGCCAGGTATTTATGTGTATTACCAATACTTTAGACTTCCTGGAGAAGAGATGGAGCGATGTAGAAAGGGATTCATCGCCCATATCAAGGCCTACGACTGGAAAGAGAGTGAAATTTTGCGCCACGAGCAAACCATACCTTCGGCTGTTTCTGACCGAATTGATTTACTAAGGTCAACTGAAATCCAAGCGAGCCCTACCCATGGATTGTACGAAGATGAGGAAAATGAACTGGAAGCTTTAATGGATCTTGCCATGGAAAATCCTTTATACGATCTGGAGGACTATCAAGGCGTACGTGAAGTGTTGGGGGTAATCACCGATCCAAAGGCCATTGCCAAATTTGTGGCCACGCTTTCTGCAAAAAAAGTGATTTTAGCCGATGGACATCATCGGCTGGAAGCGGCGATTTCTTTCAGGAAAGAAATGGCTGAAGTGAATAAGGATGTGGCATGGAAGGGAACAGATTACCATGTAATGTACCTGACAAATATCCATGGCAACCATCTTCAAATTTTGCCTACCCATAGGTTGTATTACGGCTATCCACATTCCAAGGAAAAGTTTCTGGATGATTTAGAACCTTGGTTTGAATCCAGATTTCTCGGGGATGCAGAAGAATTGGCTGCCTATGCTTTTCAAAGAAAACGGTCTTTTGGTTTGATTTGGGGCGATGCAGCCTATGTGATCAAGTTTAGGCCAGAAAAATTTGATGTTATTGCCGAGGCATTTCCCGAAGCCTTACGTGAACTTGATGTAGTAATTTTGCATTATATCCTATTTTACAAAGTTTTGGGTCTTTCCATGGAAGATCAGCGCCATTCAGCTCATTTAGGATTTGAGAGAAATTTTTCTAGATGCCTACTTGAGGTAGAATCAGGTATAGCTTCCTTTGCAGTAATTACGAGGGAAGTAGACTTGAAGCAAGTCGTAGAAGTATGTAAATCTGGCCATGTTATGCCACAAAAATCTACTTATTTTTATCCCAAAGCCTTGGGAGGCTTACTGTTTGGAAGTATTAAGCAAGAAGAATTTGAATACGATTATGACCAGTTTTTTATCTAATCTCGCATCAAAAAAAATTATTCTAGCTTCTGCATCTCCCAGAAGACAAGATCTTTTACGGGGCTTAGAGTTAGATTTTCAAGTGAAGGCTTTTCCAATTGATGAGAGGATTCCAGAGGAGATTCCAGCGGAATTTGCTGCTGCTTACCTTGCCAAATTGAAAGCAGATGCATTTCCTGTGGATCTCCATGAAAATGAACTCCTTATCACGGCTGATACTGTGGTGATTGATCAGGGAAAAGTATTGGGAAAACCAGCCACTGAACAGGAAGCCTTTGAGATGTTGAAAAGTCTATCAGGTACTACCCATACCGTGATGACGGCGGTAACGCTAAAAGATCAAAAAACTTCCATCACTTTGGAGGATGAAGCAAAGGTGACATTTTGCTTTTTAGAAGAAGATGAAATTTGGCATTACCTAAAAAAATACCAGCCATTTGATAAAGCGGGTGCCTATGGGATTCAAGAATGGATAGGATTTATAGGAGTGAATAGCATCACTGGTTCTTATTTTACGGTGATGGGACTTCCTTTACACCTGGTATATGCTCAACTCAAAAAATGGAAGTAGTCTTAAGCTTCCTTCCTTTACTTGGTCGAAAAAATTAAAGCGGGGTATCCCGCTTTAATTTTCTTTTTTAACTCGCTTCCCTTCCACAGAAAAGGAGTCCATAAGTAGGCCAGATACATTTTCTTCATCTACAGGATTTAGAGTCAAGTAGAGGTCCATGCCTTCGGCAAAGAAAGTTAGCGTAACGCTGTTTTCAACTTCAGTAATTTGGCTCATGTTGATGGTGGTGTTGGCTTGAGTATTCACAAATTTGCCAACCAATTTACCATCTACCCGCTCGAGGGTGAGGACGAGGCTGATGGTTCCCATGGGCGTGTCTTTGATTTGGACGTCCCAATCTCCTACAAAGTAATCAGAGTCTTGAGCCATTGCCATGGAGGAAAATAAAACCAATCCAAAGCATAGCAAGAGGTGAGAAAGTAGTTTCATAAGTTTTGAATTTTTTAAATAGTTAGGAAATATAAAGAAAAGATTTAAGTTTTTGTATCCCAAGGCAATAACTCCCTTATGGTATTCCTTTAAATTTTAGGGGGTAGGAGTTTGTACAATACTGGAGTAACGATTCTGGACAAGATGGTAGAACTGATTAATCCACCTATGAGTACGATGGCAAGTGGAGAAATCAGGGGATTTGTACTCAAGGCTACTGGGATCAATCCACCTATGGCGGTGATGGTAGTCAGCACGATAGGAAGGAAGCGAATTTCCCCGGATTGTTGAATTGCAGTATCAAGTTCTACTCCTTCTTTTCGCAACTGATTGGTAAAATCCACCAATAGAATGGAGGTTTTCACCTCGATTCCTGCCAAAGCAATAAGTCCAATGATCGCGACAAAAGAAAGGGAATTGCCCGTAATCCAAAGTGCGATTAGGGCTCCAACCATGCCCAAAGGTATCACCGAAAGTACAATGATTGTGCTTTTGAAGGTTCGGAAAAGTAAAATCAAAACTGCAATAAACAGAAAAACGGTGATGATGATGATGGTATCAAATCCTGCAAAGGATTCTTGTTTGGTTTCGTATTCCCCACCAAGGCTCAAGCGATAGCCTTCAGGTAGAGGGATTTCGTCTAGTTTGTCAATTACCTGATTGAGTACCCGATCGGTTAGGTAGTTTGCATCTACAAAGGAGGATACGGATACAGATCGATTTTTATTGTAGTGATCGATGGTGAGGGTGCTGCTTTCAAATTTCAGGTCCGCAATTTGAGAAAGGGGAACTCCTTTTCCTTGGTTGTTGTAGATGAAAATGGGGTCGAATGTTTCCAAAGTAGCACGATCATCCTTTGGAGTGGTCAGTAAAATGGATCGCTCATTTCCTTTAGGGTCAGTAAATGATCCTAAATTCAACCCTGCAAGTGCCAGCCGGACGGTTTGATCAATGTCTGCAGTTGCAATACCCAATTGACGAGCTTTGTCTTTTTGGATAGCCACCCGGATATCGGTCTTTAAGTTGCTTACTGGATTGTTTACATAAAGCGTGCCCAGTGTTTGCTTGAGTAGCTGTTCGACTTTACCAGCCAAACTTCGAAGCGTATCCAAATTTTCACCTACTAGTCTGATTTCGATTGGAGCAGTTACGGGTGGACCTTGTTCGAAGTTTTTAACTTCCACTTTGGCACCGACCAATTTGGCAAAACTCGACTGAAGCGTTTGGATGATTTCTAATTTCCTTGGAGCAGAAGTTTCGGGCTGCAGTTGAACAAAGAGTTGCCCATAATCGCTGCGTTCATTTTCAGGGATCTCGTTGTAGTAAATGCGTGGATTTCCTTTTCCTACGTTGGTAGCAAAATTTCGCAATTCAGGGATTTTGGACACTTCTTGTTCCACTTGCCTGACAAGTGTATCCGTATTGCTCAGGTTGGACTGCAAGGGAGTGGTGATATTGACCAGAAATTGTGGTTTCTCTGAAGAAGGGAAAAGACTAAATCCAAGGATTGGAAATAAGCCAAGGGAAAGGAAGAAGATCGCACCTGCAATGAGGAGAGTGGCTACTGGTTTTTTCAAGGCTTTTTCAAGAAGAGGTGCATAGCTTGCATGAATCCCTCTTTGAAATAAATCGAAGAATCTGTTTGAATGTCCTGCTTCCTTATTTTTTAAAAACCAGGTAGAAAGAAATGGAATGATTGTGAGGGAAACTACCAAGGAGGCAAGTACGCTCATGATTACAGACATGGGTAAGCTCCGTACAAAATCCCCCGAACTCTCCGGTAGGAATACCAAAGGAAGAAAAGCGATGATCAAGGTGACC
This sequence comes from Bacteroidota bacterium, assembly GCA_016866385.1. Lineage (GTDB taxonomy): Bacteria > Bacteroidota > Bacteroidia > Cytophagales > Cyclobacteriaceae > Algoriphagus. The sequence goes on along the minus strand of VGMU01000030.1, from coordinate 23,677 downwards.
GTACATCCAATTACAGAAATTGAAATCTGCTGGGTTGCTTTGATGGCAGCTTCTTTTTTGTTGTAGCCGTCACGAATCCATCGTTCGATATTTTCCACTACCACGATACTATCATCCACCAGTAAGCCCAAGGCAACTACCAAACCGACGATGCTGAGTTGATTCAGTCCATAACCCAAAGCATTCATTAAAATCAATCCAATGGCAAGGGATAAAGGAATGGAAACCATGACAATAATTGAGGCACGATTGCCCAAGGGGAGCAAAGTCACAAACACCAAAGCTATTGCAATTAAAAAGTCCATTCCCAATCCACCCAGTCTTCTATTGACATAGTCTGCTTGATCAAATGCCACGATTAGATCTATGTTTTCGGGTAGCTTTTCAATGCTTGTGGCGAGGAGGGGGCTGTATTTTTCTTGAACTTTAGAGATGTTGGTTCCTTCTTTCAAGGCGGCAGTGACAAAGATCGCCCGGTAACCATTGAGTCGAGTGATGTTGCTTGGTCTCCTCAAAGTCATCCCGAACCGTTGCCACATCTTTTAAAAGGATATTTTTCCCTTGCAAGGAATACACTATGGTCTCGGCGATTTCTTCAACCGAACTGTAATTCCCGCTTGTTTTTACATTGAATGTTTTGTTGCCCGCATCCACTTGTCCTCCAGGGATGTTGCTCAGTTCACTTTTGATACTTCCAATAAGCGCTGCAAGAGGGATGTTTAAAGTCGCTACTTTATCCAGTTGCAATTCAATCTTAACCAGTTGCGCAGGTAGTCCATGAATTTTGACATTTTTTAATTCCGTGATGCTCTCCAGGTCTTTCTGAAGACGGTCAGCTTCGGTCTTAAGCGATTCTCTGGAAGCATTTTCACTCACCAAAGCGATTTGAAGAATGTTGACATCGGAGGGTCGTACTTTTTTTACCTCAATGGAAAAAATTTCTGCTGGTAATTGGGGTCGAAGGGTATTGACTTCTCGAACCAATTCTTGGTATTTTTCATCCACATCCTCACTGTACTTGTATTCAACGAGAAGAATGGCAGCCCCATCCTTGACCTCGGTTTCAATACGCTTGATATTCTCCAAGGCATAGATGGTTTTTTCTAAAGGATCGACCACCAGCTCTTCCAAATCTTCGGGACTCGCTCCAGGATAAATGACTACGATGGGGAAATTAGGAGCGTCAATCACGGGGTCCTCGCTTCGAGGCATATTCAAAAAAGTAGTCAGTCCCAAGACCACTGTCATCAAAAAGATTACTAGGGTAAACTGGTAGTTCTTTACCGCAAAATCAGAGATTTTCATCAGTTCTTGACTTGAATTGTGGAACCATCGGACAAATAGGCACTCCCGGATACGATAAGGCTCTTGTAATTCTCTAATCCAGAAAGCACCTGAATGGAATTTGGGGTGATTTTACCGAGTTGAACTTTTACTTTTTTTGCTTATTGACCATCCACTACGAAGACAAAGCCGCTTTCTCCATTGGCATCCAAAATGGATTCAAAAGGGACTTCCCAACCTTGTACTGTTTGGGAGGGCTGAATGCGAGCCTTTCCAAACATGCCTGAAGCCAAGGATATTTCTTTAGTAGATTCTGGGCTGACTTCAACCCAGTAGGTGCCCGTGACAGGATCTGCTGATTGACTTTTTTGGGTGACTTTAGCAGGAATCCATTCAGAAGATGCTGCAGGAGTCAGTTCGGCTTGGTCACCCATCTGAATGGAACTCCATTGCTGATCACTTAGGGTTACTTTCAAAACCCAAGCTCCAGAGGCAGCACCATTGATTTGAAGTATTGGAGTACCTGAACCGACCAACTGACCTGCATTTACAAATTTTTTAAGGACAAACCCATTTTTTGTGGCTCGAATTTGAGATTGGGCTAGGTTGAAGTTGGCTGTATTTAGCTGTTGCTCTGCAATTTCTAGGGCTGTTTTTGAATTTTCAAACTGCTCTAGTGTTGCTACACTATCGGTGTATAAGCGGGCGGCACGCTGATGGTCTCGAAGCGCTTTCTCATAGGCGAGTTTGGATTGACGAACACCTGCTTGAATCTCAGTTAAATCCAAGCTTGCGACGATTTGACCAGCTTTTACAGCATCTCCTTCTTCTACAAGAACCTTGGCGACAATCCCACCCAGCTTAAACGACAAAAGGGTTTCGTCTTTGGTACTAAAGGTCCCGCTTCCAGTAATGCTCGTAGACAAAGGAGAGGATTGTAAAGGTACAAGGCTTACCGGAATGGCCTGACCTACTTGTGGTGTGATTGTTTCGGAAGGAGTACTGCTGCTGCATCCCAAAAGAAAAAAGAGGAGGATTACAGGTAAAAAGAAAATGCGCTTTTTCATGGCTTAGTTGGTTTCAGTAGTAAGTTGACGTTCGAGCTGGGCCAGTGCCATCTGCAATTTGTAAGTACTGATGTTTTTTTGGAGGGCAGCTTGGGTAAATTGGTTTCTGGCATCCATAAATTCAAGTAAGGATTGGCTCCCTTCTTTGAATCCTTTGTCTACGAGTTTAAAATAGGCCGAAGCCGATACCAGTTTCTTTTCTGCAGATTGAAGGGCCGCGAGTAGGGTTTTTACCTCATTTCGTTGGAGCTGTAGGCCTAAATTCAATTTCTTATTCACCATTTCCTTTTGCCGCTGAATGGATTGGAGGCCAATCACCTGCCTTTGGATTTGGTTTTGATTTCTCCCCCCTTGAAATACAGGTAGGTTAAAACTTAACCCCCAAAGAAGGTACCTAGATTGGGAATTGAAGGTCCAGTCGAAGCCCTGTGAACCCAAGTCTGCATAGGTGGAAAGCTTGGGAATCCAATAGTTTTTTCCAGATTTAAGTACTGTTGCCTGTATCGTTTCCAAGCTTTGCATGGATCTAAGTTCCCAATTTTGGGGATGAAGGTCCTCAAGAAGCAATTGATCCATTCGATTGAAATCAATGGGTATTTCTTCAAATGGTACGAATTGATCTAAGGGTCTATTCACTAGAAAATTCAGGTATTGTGCAGCAGTGTTTGTTTTTAACTCAGCCTCAGTCAACAGTGATTTTACCTGTTCGTATTTGCTTTCTGCACGCAGTACAGCCGCTGGAGTCTTTTTCCCATTTTCAACTAAGGATCGGGTATCCTTCAAATTTTGTTCGACCAGGCCTAAGGTGTTTTTTAAAATCTCGATGGAACTGTGGGCAGAGCAGTAATTGAAATAAGCTACTCGAATGTCTTGAATCAGGGTAGCACGGTATATTTCAACTTGGTAGCTATTCCAGTTGACTTGTTCTTTACGAATTTGCTGCTGGTAGATCAAATCCGAATTGAGAAGAGGAACAGCGGTGCGGAGCCTTGTGTCGTAAAAGTTATCTGGAAGAAATTGCTCCGAAACGTTGGGGATTTGAGGAAAATTAGTGGAAGCTGTCAGCTTATTCAGGGTGGAATACACAGGGTTGAGCAAATCTCCCACTGGGAAGGAAATTGTCCTACCTCCTCCAGCTAAGGTGTAAGTTGCTCCAAAGTCTAAGGAGGGTAAAAAGAAACTTTTTGCATCCTTTAATGCCAATAAACTTTGTTCAAGGCTTGCGTTTTTTTCTTGAAGCACTAAGTTATCGGCCAATCCTTCTTTGATGTAGGTGTCCAGAACCTGCTGTGCCAGTGTAGGTGTTACTAGGAAGACTAGGTAAAGGAAAAACCCTAGAATTACGGCGCGAATTGGACTATTGATTTGTTTAGCAGCGTCTTTGATTTTCATGAGGAAAGTCTATCGAGAATATTGAAAAATTCATTTAAGCCATCTTTGACGATGGTGTCTTGGCGCTGAGCCAAGACTACCTCGCAGCGTCGGCGAATGCGTAGGGATACCATCCCATGTACAGTAGACCAGACAAGAAAGGAGAGGGCTTCTTCCTCATGCCCGCGGAAATGTCCTGTTTGGATACATTCTTGGATGGTAGCACGTAGGAAATTGAAGGTGCCGAAGCCTTCTTTCCATTGCTCTTCGTTTGAATTAGAAACATGGAGGATGGGTGCATCTTTGATAAACATCAAGTCATACATGTCTGGATTTTCCAATGCGAACTGTACATAAATAGAACCCATACCTTTTAGCCTTTCCATCGGATTGGATACCGATTCAAGAACTTCCATGCGGCCCATCAATTGCTGAAAGCCTCCCTGGTGGAGGACATGAAAGATCTCGTTCTTGTCCTTGAAATAATGGTAGATACTGCCCGGGCTGTATTCAATCAAATCGGCTATGTTTCGAATAGAGGTTTTTTCTACTCCTTTCTCCAGGAATAGATTCTTGGCAGCAACTAAGATGCGCTCACGCAATTCTTCCTTTTCTCGTTCTTTTCGTTCAGCGATACCCATGGTATAATTTGAATACCCAAAAATAAATGAACACTGTTCAAAAAAAAATATTTATTTTTTTGAAAAAAAATGGAATAGTCCGAACAATAAAAAAAGCTCGACGTAATCGAGCTTTTTGAACTTTAAGGCTTTTTGTTGTCTATAAACCTGTGTTATTTCTCCTCTGTATTCGGTTTTTTCAATACCAAATAGAAGCAATACAGCGTAACGGATAGGATAAGTCCTTGTGCTAGGAGCGATAGAATTAGCGCGGAAGTGTTCATTGGATTGATTGTTTGCGTTTAACAGTAGAGTACCATACAATGCCACAAATTCCTAAGAATAGGAGTAGTAATTGAAGTCTTGCAAAGCCTGAATACATCTTTTTCTCTTCCAATATGGCAGCATTCTCAGGTTTGGCAAGAATTTGCGCTTCCAAGTCAGCAAAAGTGATTTTTGCAATCAATGAACTTGGATCTAGTGCCCATCCTTGACCTGAAAACAGATTGCTGAAGGCCGCTACCCAATCGTTACCCGCAGGAGTAATCAAAGCACCCAAGAAAACAATGCTTAGCAATACGGGTGTGATGTAGGTCATGATATATTTGTAGAAGGAAGGAATCCGGATATCAGCGCCTCGGGTAATTTCCTCCCATCCTCTTTTCATCCCAAAAATGTAGGTGAATAGGATGGTCTCCAACAGTGCAAAAATTACCAAGCTGACAGTACCGCCCCAATAATCGTATTCGTCAAAATATCCATACTGGTAGAATAGGACGGTAGGCAAGCCCATGGCCAAGGCTACTAATCCAAAGGAAACAGCCCCTTTTACCTTTCCCCAACCAAATTCATCCTTCATGAATCCCATCCAAGGTGTTCCCATGGCAAGAGAAGAGGTAATTCCAGCAAAGAACAATAATCCAAACCAACAAACCCCAGCAAAGGCACTAATGAGCGGCCCCCATTGCTGGAAGAGGTATGGCATCGTCTGAAAAGCCATGCCAAATCCTGCGTTTTCCAATACCCAATCCAATCCCAAAAATCCAGCTGCGATCGGAATCACAATGGCACTTCCTAGAATTACTTCCACAAATTCGTTGGTAAATCCCGCAGTCACAGAATTGAGTGCGATGTCCTCGTTTTCCTTCAGGTAGGAGGCATAACATTGAATGGAACCCATTCCGACAGACAAGGTAAAGAAGATTTGGCCTGCAGCAGCCAACCATACCTTGGGGTCAGCTAAGGAACTGTATTGTGGGGTCCACAAGAAGTTGATTCCATCCCATGCATTCGCATCAGGGAATTCTGCTGAGGCAAAATCACTACCCATAGTCCATCCTCTGACAGCCAAAATGATACCGAATAGGATCAACAAAGGCATGCCGACCTTTGCCACCTTTTCAATTCCTCCAAGGCCTGTAGACAGGATCCATACATTGACACCTAAGACCAAAATGTAAGCAATAACAGGAAATAGAGGGATTCCAAAATCAGAGCCTAAAAGCTGTACGTATTGATCAAAAAACAAACTCACCGCCTCTTTGCTCATTCCAGTAAAGGTTCCGATGACACTGTGTACCACGTACACAAAGGTCCAAGATTCGATGTAGGTGTAGTAGGCGACGACGGCGATGTTGGTAAAAATACCGAACACGCCAATGTACTTCCAGTACCATTTCTTACTTAGGGAGTCTAAGATGTAAGGGGTACTGTGGTTGCCCAATTTACCGCCAAATCGACCCATACTCCATTCCGTGAATAGCAACGGAATACCCATCAATAGGAAGCAGATGATGTAGGGTAGGATAAAGGCTCCCCCTCCATTTTGAACTGCTTGTACTGGAAACCTGAGGAAGTTTCCAAGACCTACAGCATTTCCAGCCATGGCCAAAATAAGCCCAACACGCGAGCCCCAAGCCTCTTTTTTCATAAATAATGCACGTTAATTGGCGAAAACCTAAACTTTTAGATTTTCCAAGTTGATTTTTTTCTTTATAAAAAAGGAGTTTATCGAGATTCTAATAAATAGAAAGTCACGATCAATGCATCCCGTTTATATTCCAAGGATACCACTTTTTTTTCAGAACAAACAACTAAAATTCAAGTTGCTCTGCAAAAAAAACACTCCTTTCCTGGGCTAATTTTCCGGGAGATTCGATTATTTCAATTCTGTAACTAACTGGATAAGTTGGATTTAGTAGTTGGGGTTTGTCGTAAGTTTTTTGAATTTATGCCTTAAAAAACTGGGACTAGAAAATGATCAGTTATCCGCCTTTTTTTCCAAGGATGGTTTTGACGATTCTTGCAAATCCAAGATTTCCACGTCATCAAGCCCTTGGATCAGCGTTACTTTTTTCCAAGGTGAGGTAGGGAAAAGGAGGGAGGTAAAGACCAATTCTCCATCATTTACAAAGACTTCAATGGATGATGCATCCAAGAAGACGCGTACCGATTCTGCTTTCCAAGACATGGGCGCAGAATGTGCCGCTGCAAAATCTCGATTGAAGTTGGCCTTGCCTGCCTTTCTTCGATCTACGGTCACCAAGCCCATTTCTTTGTTGATCACCACCTCTTCGCCCAACTCATTACTCAAGGTCATGGAGAAATTCTCTTGGGTGATTTCTGCAGAAATTTCTACAAAAGGAGAGGGCAATAGAGACTCTTCTCCAGAAAGTTCATAGGTTGTTTTTCTAGCTTTTTCGAGTTCTATTGCTGGAGCAGATTTCAGCAAAAGTGTGCCATCTACATCAAATAAACTGATCTCGCGAGGCAAGGTCAGCGCAGATCGCCAAGTCTTCGTTGGGACAACCTGTGCATAGTCCCAATTGCTCATCCAGCCGATCCATAGGGTTCTATTCTGCTCTTTGGGGAGGTTGGCCCAGGTGACCCCAGCATAATTATCCGGTCCATAATCCAACCAGCGGATCATGGTATCGTCTGGAGTAAATACACCCCGATTAAAGTCCCCGATAAAATATTGGGTGGCCGAGCCTTTTTGCGGTCCTCCTGGATTCATGCTGACTAGTAATACCCACTTTTGGCTCCCATCCGGTGCTTTTAGGAAAAGTAATTCTGGGCATTCCCAAACGCCACCATGCGCCCCAATACCCTGCCCAAATTCACCCAAAAGCGTCCAGACTTTTAAGTTGGGAGACTCGTAAAACTGAATTCGGTCCTTGGCGGCCAGCGTCATCAACCAAACCTTTTTTCCATCTTCCTTGGTAATCTGAGTTACTTTTGGATCTCTAAAATCCCGTATTCCTGGGTTTAGTAGTACTGGATTAGCAGCGTACTTGCTCCAAGTTTTACCCTTGTCTACCGAATAGGCTAGCCCCTGCGTTTGAAAGTCAATCGCTCCTTCTTTTTCTCCAACTGCGTTATGATACGTGAAAATCGCGACTAAGGGAGGATTTTCCTTGGTTCCCAATTCGGAGCTATTTTCTGCGTCATAGACTGCACTCCCTGAAAAAATTGTCCCCAAACTATCAGGAAAAAGCGCGATGGGCAACTCTTCCCAAGTGACCAAATCTTTGGATACGGCATGCCCCCAATGCATAGGGCCCCATACCGTACTATCTGGGTAATGCTGGAAAAATAAATGATACTCTCCATCCAGGTAAACCAGTCCATTGGGGTCATTCATCCATCCTTGTTTGGGTGAAAAATGGTAACCTGGCCGAAATGGCTCGCTATTGCTTGGTGTGAATTTGATTTCTTTTTGGGCACAGGCCCCAAAAAATAAACTTGTATACGCAGCAATAAGCCATCCCTTGAGATTCATATGTCAAACATTTATTTCAAAATTAGGACAATTAGTCAAAAGGAGCTTGAATGACCAACCTAATTTGGCATTGGAGATATGCGAAAGTAGCTGAGGAATTTAGTATTAGTTTTTTATATGTGCTCAACTTGGTAGCTTTACAACGTAGTTATCTTTTTTTTCTATGAAAGGAATCATTTTAGCTGGGGGCTCCGGTACACGTTTGTATCCCCTCACCATTGCAGTGAGTAAGCAACTTATGCCAGTATACGACAAACCCATGATCTACTACCCTTTATCGGTGTTGATGATGGCGGGGATTAAAGAAATTTTAATCATCACTACTCCCGAAGATTCTTCAGCTTTTCAACGGTTGTTAGGGGATGGCTCCCAAGTAGGTTGTTATTTTCAATATGCCGTTCAACCCAGCCCAGACGGGTTGGCTCAAGCTTTTATCATTGGAGAAGAGTTTATCGGGAAGGATAAAGTAGCCTTGGTGTTAGGAGATAATATTTTCTACGGTTCTGGCTTACACCAGACCTTGCAAGAAAACACCAATCCAGAAGGAGGGGTGGTGTTTGCCTACCACGTCAACGATCCCGAGCGCTATGGAGTAGTGGAGTTTGATACCAATCAAAAAGCCATTTCTATTGAAGAAAAGCCTGCCCAACCCAAATCAAACTATGCTGTTCCTGGCTTGTATTTCTACGACAATCAGGTGGTTGAAATTGCAAAAAATATCAAGCCAAGTGTACGTGGGGAATTAGAAATTACAGACGTAAACAACGAATACCTCAAGAAAGGCCAACTACAAGTAGCCATCCTCAATAGGGGTACGGCTTGGTTAGATACAGGTACCCACCAATCCTTACTTCAAGCTGCCCAGTTTGTGGAAGTCATTGAAGAGCGTCAAGGATTGAAAATTGGATGTATCGAAGAGATTGCTTACCGCAATGGATTTATTGGTAGGGAAAAGATGCTGGAAGCAGCGGCCAAACTTGGAAAAAGTGGCTATGGGGCCTATTTAAGACGCTTAGTCAATTAAGTTTAACTTTAGTAGAAAAATGAAAACCTCCTTTGGAGGTTTTTTTTTGAACATCAAATGATTTTCCTCCGCTTAAACCAGATGAAAATGGTCAAAGAAATCCCGAACATAGCTCCCCAGGTCAAGTAGTATCCATATTCCCAATTCAACTCTGGCATAAACTTAAAATTCATTCCATAAACTCCTACCAAAAATGTCAGGGGGAGAAAGAAGGCTGAAAATATAGTCAATAACTTCATTACTTCATTGGTCTTCTGGGAGTTGCTTGAGATATAGATACTCAATAAGGAATTGGCTTCGTCTAAAAAATCTTCAAATTGGAGGATCAAGCTAGAAACACTTTCTTTTAAATCTTGAAGGTGAGTTTGATTGATATTGTGTACCGAAAGGTGATTGAGCACAGTCTGCGTTAATATCATTATTTTTTTGCATGCTCTTGCTTTGGCCTTGGCAAAATAGAGGCTTTCTACGGAAAAGCGCTTGCCGTGATTAAGGAAAATATTTCCTTCAAACTTATCCATTTCTTCCGAAAGCCAATCTGCTGGAGCTTGGTAGCTTGAGATCATTTTCTCTGTTATTTTCAAGATTAACGCTTCTGGGTTTTCAAAATGTCCAGAAATCTCGGACAAGAAAGTAAACTGTTTTTGGTGAACTGAAATGAGGATCTCGTTGGTAAAGAAAAAACCAATTTTGTTTGTTAATTCAGGAATGGTGGTGAGTTTTGCATTTTGATTTGCAGAAAAAGCTCTCAATATCAGAAAGTTAAATTCATCGACTTTTTCCATTTTAGGAAGGTGTCCTACTTGCAACAAATCCTTCACCAAGTGAATATTTAGCCCGTAGGGTTTTATAAGTTCAGACAATTCGGAAAGCTTGGGATTTTCTAAATCAATCCACTCGAAGTTGGCAAAAGAGGTTTTTTTCTCTACCATGGTATAGCCTAGTAGTTTCTTGAAGGTAATTTTTTTTTTCGTTACAACACTAACGAGAGGCTTTTTCTTAAGATTTCACCCATGGAAGTACAAGAAAGAAATCCTATGTTTTGGTAATGTTTGGCCAGATCATTTTTTAATGATTCCACATGGGAGAGAGGGGCAATAGTGTCCTTTTCCATAGTAGTGAGAATGTCTTCCAATTCACTGTGAGATGATTTTACCCTGGTAGCAATCAATGCTCGCTCCTCCCTTTGGTATTGGCGCATCGATTCAGGAGTAATGTAGTCCATTCCTAATGTGATCAGGGCATTGTTTTCTTTGAAATATTGAGGAAGATAAATGGATTTTTTACCCTCGTAAGTTTGTTGGTCAAAGTCTATGGCCCGAATACGGTAATGTGTTTCTTCGAAGTCTGGGGTGATGTCCACTACAAAATTGGAAGAATGCATGTCTCCCAAAAGCCTTACAAAGCATCGCTCATTAAACTTCACGAATTCTTTGGCCAAGCGGATGGGATTCAAGTTGGGATCTTTCATATGCAATCGCATAAATCGCTCTCCTGGAATTCCAGCTATATGTTCTTCAATCAAGGTCTTTTGGTGCACCAGGTAACGAATGCGATTTGGAGACAATAAATCCTCCAATTCCAATCCATATACCCTAGAGGCGTCAGCATTTTTAATGTAGAAATAATCAAAATTATCGTTGATGCGATTGACAATTCTCACCCGAAAGGGCTGGGTATTGCCATAGACACACAAATCGATGCGGTCGATGTACAAGTGCTCGATCACACTCATATCTCCACCGGCCTTGAGCTGGGCATAAATTTTCTTAACGTTTTGATGGATTTCATCCCTATCGCTTTGCTCGTAAAAAACCGTTTCCCAATAGGTATCTTGTTCTTTGGAATCGTAAAGTGCGATGGAATTAGAATACCTCAGCAACTCATGGTAGTGAATGGGTATATCTACCTCCCTTCCATAGTTGATCAGGTACTTGCGTAATCCTTTTCCAATGGAATAGATGACCTTTTTTTTACTGATCAAGGCCATTGCTAAAAATGAGTTTGTTGATTTTTTCTAAGATTTCTATCAAAAATAAAGGGACCAAAAGGTAAAATGGATGCGAATAAGGCAAAGAATGTCCGCCCAAACTCCCATTTCAAACTTCTAGCTGTGGGGAAAACAGCATAGATGTAAATTATAAACAGAAGGCCATGCACCCATCCCACATACGTGACGGCCAATGGGAAGTCAAAAACATATTTTATGGGCATAGCAATGCCAAGAAGGATCAAAAAAGAAAGACCTTCCAATAGGCTAATCCATTTGAATCTTTTGGCCCAGGGAAGTTGTTCTGCATTCATGAATTGCTAGGGGAAAGGTTGAACAATAACTGTAAGGCAGACCATAATTTTCGTTTCAAAGACTTATCCTCAGCTATACTTGACAGAGCATCTGCAAAAAGGTATTCCGTCTCTCCTTCCGATTGAATTTCATAAGTACCAAAAGAAAATTGATTGATAGGATGCTTGATTCTTCCAAATTTTATCACCACATGGGCATTCAAGGCCTGAAACTCTTCCATACTTCGGTTTTCTAAGGTCAAGGAAGAAACTAACCCAACTTCATTCATGGAATGTCCGCATGCGGTGATCATTTTTACCAGCATGTCCATGATTTCAGCGTTTAATTTTTCCTCCTCGTGCACGATCAAGATGCCTTTGGTAAAATTTCCCTGCAGGAGAATGGGCTTTTGAACAGCCTCTTGAATCACTTCTTCTGCCTCTTTCTGGGGTCCACCTTCTGATTCAGGATTATTGAAATTTGTAATTTTCTCTTTCTGCTCCTCTCTTTCTGAAGAGATTAGAGAATTCTCTTCGTTGGAGGATACAAATTGAGACCTGATTTGATGGGCGTCCTCAGGCAGTAAAAAAATCTCATCTTCTTCCAAAAAGGATAAATCCTGGATCTTCACTTGTTGCATGGTTAAAGTTGATAAAAAAATAGGCTTGTCGCAAATTATGAAATAGATAGGATAGCCTGATCTCGAAATGAGCTGAGGTATTATTGTTTACTTAAGGGTGTTTCGTCACAAGATACATCCCCTACCACATATTGCATTCCATCTAAAAAGAATTGAAGTAGGGCAGGGTTCTCAAAACTGTGAGCATTGTGAGAAGGAGAGATGTACATCAGCTTGCCTTTTCCTTCAGCCCTGATCCAAGAGACATAGGTCTTGCCTTCCTTGAGTTCTTGACCCTTTCGCTGGTCCCTGATTTGGCTATTTTCAAAGTACAATAAGGGTTTAAAATCAAGGTTTTGGTAAGCGTTTTTGTAGAAATAAGGCTCATCGATATGTGACCAACCTTCCTTTGGAAATCCAGCAACCAATGGATGGCTGGGATCTTCAAGTTGTACATGTACCAATTGCTGGGGCGGGTGATAATCAAAACTTGCTCCAACCATAGCGCTGAAGCGAGAGGAATTATTCAATGTGGTCACTGCTCCATGGATAAGCAGCAGTCCCCCGCCTTCTTTCACATAGTTTAGAAGGTGCTCTTCGTAGCGCGAGGCTTTTTGCATCATAGGGATAGAATCTTCCAAGGGAAATTGAGCTTTAAGTTGATCCCAAAATAGATGGCGATGATCTGGTTTTGAACAGGTATTGTTGAGAATAAGTGCATCAAATTGGGCCAAGGAGTCGGGCTCAAACCAAGCAATATCTTTACTTCTAACTACTTCAAAGGCGCCACTTTTCTGTGCTACCAAGGAGATCATTTCTTCTGTATGTGGAATCACCCAATGCTCAAAACCGGTATGGAGAGAAAATACAAGCAGCCTTTGTTTTTCTTGACTTGGAAATCTAGGTTGTTCAGGGGCCAAAGTAAAAATCTTGTGTTTCCAAGCTTCATTGAATCGTAGCGGAGACAAATCTTGGCCCCAGGTGGGAAAAGCAAGTAAAAAAAGAATAATTCCCTTGAAATAAGTTAATCGTATCATTGGAAGAAAAGGCTTGGTTGGTTTATCAAAGTTTTTAATAACTTGAAATCAAAAGTCCAATAACCTGAATTTCTTATGCCTTTCAAAAGAAATTTACTTCTATTCTTATGTCAAGTTTTATTTTTTGACTTTGCTTGTGGCCAAGGGGTCAGCCTACAAGAAACTTCCAAAGGTTTTGATTTTCTCCTAAATGGGCAGCGTGTAGTCAGTTACCAAAGCAGCCAAGAGCCTGTACCCGATGGAGTTAATCCTGTGTTTAGTAAATCTGGATTTATTCATCCTCTTGCGTCTCCATCAGGACAGATTTTAACAAGAATTCAACCACAGGATCATTACCATCATTACGGCATTTGGGGCCCCTGGGCGAGAGCCACTGTAGGGGGCAAAGAGGTGGATTTTTGGAATTTGGGAGACAAAAAGGGACGGGTGGAATTTGTAAAAGTGCTTTCTAAAAAAGTTGCCGGAGGAGCTGCAGAATTGACTGTGGTCCAGCATCACCTGGACCTTCTTGCTCCCGAAAGGGAACAAATTGCTCTGGTGGAAGAATTAAGAATTAAAGTCAAGCCTGCCGACAAGGGCAGGTATATCCTAGAATATACCTCTAGCTTTAGCACTCCTTTGACAGGAGGAATATTATTGGACGATTACCGATATGGAGGGGGGATAGGTTTTCGGGCGACCGAGCTTTGGGGAGATGACAACAGCAGCATCCTAACTTCCGAGGGAAAGGATAGATCCACTGCCGATGGTTCCTTGGCCAAATGGATTATGGTCAAAGGTCAAACTTCATCTGTAGCTGGAAGGAGTGGAATCTTATTTTTAAGCCACACAGGTAATCCTGCTCATCCAGAACCATTGCGGGTGTGGCCATTAGGACAATATCAGGGAAAAGGTAATGTTTTCATTGAATTTTGTCCCATACGATACAACTCTTGGGAAATCCAAGCCAATAAAATCTATCGCCTTTCTTACCGCTTGATTGTTTTTGATGGCGAGCTTTCGGTTCAAGAAGCGGAAGAGTATTGGAAGGCCTTTGTGAAATAAATTGAACTAAGTGAATTCATTTTCATCCTATGAAAAGAAGAAATTTTATAAAAAAAACAGCCCTAGCTACAGCAGCCTTTGGGATTCCCACCTTAGTTCCTGCTTCTGTATTTGGTAAAAACTCCCCCAGCAATACCATTCATATAGGGCAGATAGGTGCAGGACGTATTGCCAGAGAGCACGATCTACCCAGTACTTGGAAACATGAGGTAGCTAGGATAGTGGCGGTATCAGACCTGGATAGCAAGCGAATGCTAGAAGGGAAGCAGTATATAGAAGCAGCTTATGCTGAAAAAATGGGGAAGCCTTACTTGGAGGTTAAGACCTATGGAGATTACAGAGAATTATTGCTTTCCAAGGATATAGATGCTGTGATTATTTCCACTCCCGATCATTGGCATGCGCAACCCGCCATGGAAGCAGCTTTTGCAGGAAAGCACGTTTACCTTCAAAAACCAACTTCCCTTACCATCCAGGAAGGTCGTCAGTTGGTCGAAGTGGTGGAAAAAACCGGTATCAAGTTGCAATTAGGAACGCAGCAACGATCAAGCGAACAATTTAGGAGGGCCGCAGAACTGGTTCGAAACGGTAGGATAGGGACGCTGCAAACCGTAAAAATTGGTCTTCCTGGAGATCCCTCGGGTCCTGCCGCAACTCCTATGCCTATTCCATCCAACTTAAATTACGAGATGTGGTTGGGATCAACGCCTGAAATTCCTTATGCTGAAATTGGAGTACACCCCCAGCACGATTATAGTCGTCCAGGCTGGTTGCGACATGAAAATTATGGAGCAGGAATGATTACGGGATGGGGGCAACATCATTTTGATTCTGCTGCTTGGGGGATGAATACAGAGTTTTATGGGCCCCAATACATCGAGGCGGTGGCAGATTTTCCAAGAAGTGGATTTTGGAATGTGCACGGTGACTTTATGGTGAAAGCTACTTACGATAACGGGTTGGTGATGCTTTGTTCGGGAAATTATCCCAATGGAATAAGGTACGAGGGCTCTGAAGGATGGATCTGGGTGTCAAGAGGAAATTATGTAGCTTCGTCCTCAGACCCAGTTACCCAAGGCAATAATGCCAAAGCATTAGATGCTTCAGATCCAAAAATCTTGAACTCGGTTTTGTCTGAAAATGAAATAAAGTTCACTCAAAGTTCCTCTCATCACGGAAATTGGCTGGATGCTATTCAAGGAAAAGCAGAATTGCTCTCTCCTGTAGAAATTGGTCACCGATCCTGCTCTGTTTGTTTGATCAGTCATATTGCCATGAAACTGGGAAGAAAGCTGGAATGGAATTCTTCAAAAGAAGAATTTGTCAACGATGCGGAAGCAAATAGCTATTTAAGCAGGGCTCAACGTGCGCCTTGGGGAACAGACAAGCTTTATCAAGAAAATCGGTAGGATAATTATTACATCACTATATGCGATTTTCTGGCTGTGTATTCGTTTTACTTCTTTTCGTTCTTTGTTCCTGTTTACCCAAAAGAATAATGGCTCCTGGCGCTACCTCTTCTGTGTATACCTTCATGACCTTAGATCCTGGTCATTTTCATGCAGGTTTGGTACACAAAACCATGTATGCTGGAGTGGATTCGGTAGCGTATATTTTTGCTCCCAATGGCCAAGAGCTTCAAGACCATCTTGCTCGTATGGAGGGGTACAATTCTAGGGGGATATACCCCACCTCATGGAAGCTAGAAGTATACACTGGGGTTGATTTTCTAGATCAATTGCTAGAAAAAAAACCAGGGAACGTAGTGGTACTTGCGGGAAAAAACAATCAAAAAATAGACTATATTCTGTCCTCTTTGCAGCAAGGTATCCACGTGTATGCCGATAAGCCATTGGTGATTGATGCTAATGGATTTGAAAAATTAAAAAGAGCCTACCAGCTGGCCTCTGAAAAGAAGCTGCTGATGCTTGATATGATGACAGAAAGGTTTGAGATAGCAACCATGCTGCAACGAGAACTTTCCATGATGCCTGAGGTATTTGGGGAATTGGAAACAGGTTCTCCTGCAAATCCATCCATTACCAAAGAGTCAGTGCATCATTTTTTCAAACAAGTATCGGGGGTTCCCTTGGTCCGACCCTCTTGGTTTTTTGATGTGGAAAAAGAAGGTACCGGTATCGTAGACGTGACTACTCATTTGGTAGATTTGATCCAATGGGAAGCCTTTCCCAACCAGATTTTGGATACTGCTGAAGTGCAGGTCTATGCTTCGAAAATTTGGCCGACAGCACTTACACAAAAGCAATTTCAGCAGGTTACCCAGCGGGAAGTTATTCCAGCGGATATGGAAAAGTATGTTCAAAACGACATGCTACAGGTGATGAGCAATGGAGAGTTTCAGTATACCTTGAGAGGGAAGCATGCTAAAGTCAGTGTGATCTGGAATTTCCAAGCACCTGAGGGAGCAGGGGATACCCACTACAGCCTGATGAGGGGTACCAAAGCGACTTTAATTATTCGACAAGGAAAAGAAGAAGGATACAAACCTGTTTTGTATGTGAACCTTCAAGAAAGTCATGCTCAAAAACTTGTAGACGCAGTAAAAATAACCCTTCAAAACCGTTATCCTGGAATAGACCTCCTAAAACTTCCTTCTGGGGAATTCAAGATAGTAATTCCAGATTCCTACTATAATGGGCACGAGGCACACTTTGCGCAAGTGACGGATCGGTATGTGGATTTCCTTCGTCTTGGTCATGTTCCTGAATGGGAGGTACCCAATACCATTACAAAATATTACACGACTACCAAGGCTTTGGAACTGGCTTTGAAATAAGGGGTAACTAAACTTTACTTAGGTGATGAGGGTTACTTTCTTGTATAACCCATTTTTATGTCATTGGCAGCTTCAGATTCAAAAAAAATTAAGGTTGCTCTAGCAGGAGCAGGGGGATACATTGGGAGGTGGTTTATTTCCCGATTCAAAGAAAAATACCATCTTATAGGTTTGAGTAGAGGCAAAGTAGCTTCAAATCCCTACCCAGAGGTAGAGTGGAGACAAGTGGAACTTTACTCCATATCCTCCACGGCTGATGCGCTCAAGGACGTAGATGTGGCCATTTACTTGGTGCATTCTATGAGTGCATCTGCACGCTTGAATCAAGTAAGTTTTGAGGATACCGATTTGATTTTAGCAGATAATTTTAGTCGTGCTGCAGAAATTAATGGGATAAAACAACTTATTTATTTAGGAGGTCTGATTCCAAATGAACCGGAAGAATTTCTTTCTAGACACCTAAAAAGTAGGTTAGAGGTTGAGCAAACCTTAGGTTCAAGGACAGCAAAACTCACTGCCATTCGGGCCTCGATTATTGTAGGACCTGGGGGTTCAAGTTTTGATATGATTAAAAACTTGGTTCAGAAATTACCTGTCCTGATGTGCCCTAAATGGACAGAATCATTGACTCAGCCAATTTCATTAGACGATACACTTTCTATTATGGATGCATGTATTGGAAACCCAAACGCCTTCGGCAAAACCTATGAAATCGGAAGTCCTGAGGTTCTGAGTTACAAGAATATGCTGGCCAGGACGGCTCAAGTAATGGGAAAAAGGAGATTTATTTTTTCTGTGCCTGTGTTTTCTTTAGGTTTCTCCAAGTTTTGGGTTGGTTTTTTTGGTAAATCACCTCCCCAATTGGTTTCCCCTTTGGTGGAGAGTTTAAAACACACCTTGGTAGTAGATCCTAATCGAGCTTTCGATGTAATTCCTATTGACTATATACCTTATGAAAAAGCGGTTTCTTTGGCCCTAAATCCCATCGAAAATCCCCAATTACCCAAATTTATCTACCAAAAGGAGCAGAAAAATACTGTAAGGTCCATACAGCGCATGAGCAATATTGGAAGAAATTCTGCACTCTGGGTAGCCGACCGCTATGCCATTTGGCTGCCTTCTTTCTTCCGGTTTGTTATCAATGGAAAGGTAAATGAGCAAGGAGCCCTTGGTTTTTATTTGTTGTGGGGGAAAAAGCCCATGCTCGAATTGACTCATATTCCAGATAGAAGCGATAGCCAACGGCAACTTTTTTACATTACCGGAGGGTGGTTGGTCAAGCGCTTTGATTACGGTTGGTTGGAGTTTAGAGAAGTATTGGACAGTAGGTATATTCTCTCCGCTATCCACGAGTTTGTGCCTAGATTACCCTGGTTTTTGTACATTACTACCCAAGCTCGATTGCATCTTTGGGTAATGAATAGGTTTAAAAAGTATTTGGAAACAAAAATAGACGAATAGACCTTCTTTACGTTATAACCATTTAGTGATACATAGACCCATAATTACGATTATCTGATATGAAAAATCTCTTTTTTACCAATGGCGATGCATTGCCTATTTTAGGACTTGGTACTTGGAAAAGTCAGCCGGGTGAAGTTAGAAAAGCAGTTTTTTGGGCGATTAAATCTGGATATAGGCATTTGGATTGTGCTTCCATTTATCAAAATGAAAAAGAGGTGGGTCAGGGAATAGCCGATGCCATGGCGGAAGGTTTAGTCAAACGACATGAACTTTTTGTCACCTCCAAACTTTGGAACAGTTCCCATCGCTACGAAGATGTACACCCTGCTTTAGAAAAAACTTTGACGGATTTACGTTTGGATTATTTGGATCTATATTTGGTACATTGGCCCATTTGTTACAAGCCTGGAGTGGTGTTTGCCACTCAAAGAGAGGAATATTATACCTATCAGGATGTACCCTTGAGTCAAACCTGGGAAGCGATGCAAGTTCAAAAGCAAAGCGGCTTAGCAAAGCATATAGGGGTTTCTAACTTTAATCAAGCCAAATTGAGGGAATTGTTAGCTTTGAGTGGGGAACATCCTGAAATGAATCAAATTGAAATGCATCCCTTTTTGCCTCAAGAAAACTTGGTTTCTTTCTGTAGGCAACACCAGATCTTATTGACCGCTTATTCTCCATTAGGTTCTCCAGATTCAAGGGCAGAGCGACATCAAAACGATCCAAAACTTTTAACTAATCCGATCGTAGAGGAAATTGCTCAAAAGCATCAAGTGACTTGCGGTCAAATCCTTTTAGCTTGGTCCATACAAAGGGGGATAGCCGTGATTCCAAAATCTGTAAATCCCCAAAGAATTAAAGAAAATTTGGAGGCTGCAAGTCTCACTTTATCCAAGGAAGACCTAGATAAATTAAATCATATAGGGGTTACCCATAGGTTTGTGGATGGCACCTTTTTCACAGGTTCTAATAGTCCCTATACTCAGTCTGATCTTTGGGATATGGTGTAGACTCGAAATTGGATAGTGGAGACACAAAAAAATTATTCCTCTTCTAGACTTTCTAAAATATCTGCTAACTGTTCAAAGTCCCTTAACCCGGGCTTTATTTCATCTCCAGCATCTAGTACTAGTCCCTTTACCCCAGGCATCTGACTAAGCCTTTTGGCGTTTTCAGCCTTGATTCCAAACCCAAGGTAAATACTAGAATATGATGATGCATTTAATATAAAATTCTGATAATCAATATTTAAAATATTATATTGTGAAGTAAAGTGTAATGTGATATTCTGATCTTTTAGCTTTTCAAAAAGTTCTTGTTGATGCATCAATCGATCTATGGAAGTCTTGTAGATCAATCCTAGATCTTTGCCACTCAAGGGAAGCAGGCTCTCCAACTCCTCGCACTCTACGTGGGTTATCCCCGGATACAGTTTAAGCGCTTCTTGTATTGTTGAAGTGTTGCTAGTTGAAAATTCTGCCACCAAATCAATTCCCGAAATCCACCCGGTGATATCTCTGAAAAGGTCAGGAGATAAGAATCTTGGTGAGGTTTCTTCCAAACAAAAGCCCAACATGTCCACATGCATTCCTGCACAATACCTGGCATCCGTGAGATGATTCACTCCACTGATTTTTATTGCCGTAGCTAAAGCCATTTTTCTGATTTGATAACACGAAGGTAAGCAAGGGAAGGACTTGAGAAAAGAAAAATGGAAAGTTGAGTATTTATCCTTTCCTTGTTTTCTGAATTCTCAGTAAACTAAGAACAAGAGAATAGCAATTCCCATTATTCTCCTAATCATTGACAAAAAGTAGGTAACTTGCTTCATCCGTGATTATTGCCTATTCAGATGCTTGCTAGATTTGGACTTTTTTTCATAATCCTAAGTCTTGGTTTTCACCAAGGAATTGCTCAGGACAGGTATGCTGTATTTTTCACTTACAAACCACAGACCAACTTTTCACTTTCTAATCCAGAAAAATTTTTAAGCCAAAAATCTATTTTGAGAAGAAATAGGGATAAAATCCCCTTCGATAGCCTGGATTTTCCAGTAGCTTCAAAATACACTTTGGGTATGCAACCACACATTCAAGAGATCCTGTATACTAGCAAATGGATGAATGCAGCAGTGGTAGTGACAGATTCTGAAAAAAGCAAGACCCTGCAAGCATTACCTTATGTCAAAAAGGTAGAATTGGTAGCTAAGGGATTTTATTCAAGATCTGGAAATCGATTGGATAGTCTACCTCCCTCCTCCAAGTGGGCGAATAGGGTCATGGACAATCAAAGCAATGCCTATGATTTTCAAAATCAATTGATTGGAATTCCCGACATGCACAAGGCAGGATTTACGGGTAAAGGGGTACTTGTAGCCATTTTTGATGCTGGTTTTCCTGGGATAAAAGAATCTCCTGCCTTTGCTCACCTCTTTGCCAACAAACAAATTCAAGGAGAATTGGACGTAGTGAGGCCTTGGAATAAAGATGTCTTCACAAAAAATCAACACGGAACCAATGTAGCCTCTCTCATTTTGGCCAATCAACCTGGGGTCTTGGTTTCTGGTGCTTACAATGCCCAAGTCATCTTAGCCCTTACCGAAGACGAAGCCACTGAGTATAAAATAGAGGAATTCAATTGGATTCGAGCGGCTGAATTTGCTGATAGTTTGGGCGTAGATATTATCAATAGTTCTCTGGGATACCTTGATTTTGATGACCCAGGCATGAATTATTCTACAAGCCAACTGGATGGAAAAAGTACCTATGTCTCCCAAGGAGCCGCTATCGCTGGTAAAAAAGGAATTCTAGTCGTGAATAGTGTGGGCAATGGGGGAGCCGCAGGCAATAGCAGTTTGGTAGCTCCTGCTGATGCACCAGGAATACTCTCGGTAGGATCCGTGACCTCATCGTCAACCCTTTCCTCCTTTAGTTCTAAAGGTCCTACTGCAGACGGAAGAATCAAACCTGAATTGGTAGCTTTTGGCCAGGGGCCTACCTTGATTCGATCGAATGGTGCAGTGGGAGCTGCTGCGGGCACCTCTTTTTCTGCGCCCCAACTTGCCGCATTAGCAGCAGGACTTTGGGAAGCCAAACCCTCTTGGACGAAGGAGGAGCTGTGGAAAAGTTTGGTTAAAAGTGGAAGCCAATTTGCTCAGCCTGACAATGCTTTGGGCTATGGTATTCCTAATTTTAGAGCAGCTTATTTTGGAGAACTTTTGGGAATTTCAGGGACTGAACCTTCCTCTTGGACCATTTATCCCAATCCCATGACTTCTGAGCAAGTTTCTATCCTGTTTGGAAAAGAGCTTGAGGTTGTGGTGAGATTAATTGACCCTGCCGGAAGAGTGTATTTCGATCAAAAAGTCAATAGGATTTCCTCGTCTGCCCCCTTTGAAATAACCCTTAAGGATTTGCCTTCAGGGATATTTATTATTCAACTTTTTGACAAAAAACAGGTAGGAACATTAAAACTTATAAAACCCTAGTTTTTTGGTCAAACGATCCTTTTTCCCTTGATTTGTATTCCTATTTCAAGTTATGTATCCACTTATTGCCCCATCCATTTTAGCAGCCGATTTTGCAAATCTTCAACGGGACATTGAAATGCTTAATGGTTCAGAGGCAGATTTCATTCATGTGGATATCATGGATGGTGTATTTGTTCCCAACATTTCTTTTGGTATCCCCGTCACTGAAGCCATTGCTCGCCATGCTACCAAGCCATTGGATGTGCATTTGATGATCGTCCAGCCTGAAAAGTACTTGACGGCCTTCAGAAAAGCAGGTGCCGATAGCCTTACGGTGCATGTAGAGGCTACCGAGCATCTTTCTGAGACGCTTAAAGAAATCCGAAGCCTTGGAGCCAAGGCGGGTGTAGCTATAAATCCAGAGAGCCCCATTACTTTACTAAAGGAAGTGGTTTTAGAAGTAGACTTGATTTGTGTGATGTCCGTAAATCCAGGTTTTGGAGGTCAAAAGTTTATGGAAACTAGCTACGCAAAGGTGAGTGAATTAAAAGAACTGCTTCTTAGAAAAGGTAGTAAAGCTAGGATAGAAGTAGATGGGGGAATCAGCAACCAACAGGCCAGTAGCTTGATCCAAGCTGGTGCCGATATTTTGGTTGCTGGAAGCTATATTTTCAAGGCGAAAGACCCCGTTGCTTGTATTGCTGACTTGAAGCGAATGAAGTAAATGAAACAACTAATCATCTATACCATCACTACTCAGTTTCTCAACCTGGGGCATCTTTTTAAAAAAGCCGTATTCATTTTTGCTCTAATTTCCATGTCAAGTGCGGCAAAAGTGTGTGCCCAGGTAGAAGACAAGGTAGTTGAGCTCACTGACTTGGATTGGTCCAAGTATGCTAAAGTGGAAATAATGACGTCTGAATTTTTAGCTAAAAAATCAGAAGAACTGAAGGAAATTATCAAAGGAAACGCAGCCTTCGGGAGTGGGGCTCGTTACAATACCATCAAAGCGGCATGGGGAAATGCGAGCAAGGAAGCTGGTATTAAATTGACCGAAGAAGAAAGAGCTGCATTTGTTAAAATTATTGAGGTGCAGGACAGCCTGCAGCAGGTGGTCGTCACCTATCAGGCAGGGCTAATTCAAGATGAAAATATTTTGGGTATTGCTCTTTATCAGCAAATTTCCGAAGAATTGAAAAATAACCCTGCCATGAGAGTAAAATTGGATCAGGAGGTTACAAAGTTGAAAAAAAAGAAACCCTGATTGAAAAAAAATAATTTGATGATCTCAGGCAATGAAACAGAGGGTGGGAATAGAATTTTTTACACCAAAATTACTAAGGCAGCGTTAGTGATGTATGAATAAACTGGGATCTCTCCTGACTACCTGTGTTTTGTGTATAATTTCTTTACCGGGATTGGCTCAAGACGAGGATATTTTTGGATTAAGTAAAAAAGCTAAAAATCGCAAAAGTGAATCTAGTTTGGGGAATGCATTTAGAAGCATTCAGGAAATGTTTTCCTTTGAATTATCCTCTGGGGTAGGTCTATACGAGGCTACCACTGAATTCTATAAAGATACTGGTCAGCGCTATCCTATTACTCAATACCAAAATGTGGAATACGGTCAATTCCCTCTTCCGGACACCCTTTCTTTGAGAAGTAGGGATTGGGTGGCACCTAGTTTAGAAGCAGGTGTCCGACTCAATCTTTTCCATATACTCACCTTAGGTGGAGGTTATGGGGTGGAGCGGGGCTTATTGGCTCCACTTCAAGGAGGTGGATATGAGGTAGCTTTCAATGGATCTTCTTACCG
>VGMU01000029.1 GCA_016866385.1 Bacteroidota bacterium | reverse complement strand
AGCGTCACATCCAAGGCTACCGTCACGCCTTGGTCAGAGGCTACAGACCATCCTGGAATATCTTGGGAGCTGATCAATACTTCTTCCAAGAGCAACTCTAATTCTTCATTTTCTACCGAGACGCGTAGTTTTCCTTCCCTTTCTAGGCTTGCAATTTCTGCTTGTCCCCATTGCTGAATAGCGGCCACCACATGACGAAGTTTCTGTCCTAATTTTTTCCCTAGTACGGGCAAATTTGGCTTGACTTGCTTGACCAAGATGCCAGAAGCATCCTCCAGATACTCGATGGCTTTGATGTTGACTTCCGTCTTGATAAGTTCCTCCACATGCGTCACTTGTGCCTTAAAAGCAGAAGAAAGCACCGGCAAAAGTATGCGTTGTAGGGGCTGTCTGACTTTTATTTTCTCCTTCTTTCTCAAGGAATGCACCAAGGAAGAGATGGTTTGAGCCAGCTCCATACTCCTTTCCAAATCTGGATTGATCCAAGAGGAATTGGCAGAGATCCAGTCTGTCAAGTGTACGGACTCCTTTCCTCCTTTTGTGGATGCGGTCAAGTTTTTATACATCCAATCCGCATAGAATGGAGCAAACGAGGCCATTAGCTCAGTCAAGGTAAGCAGGCATTCGTACAAGGTTTCGTAGGCGGCAAGCTTGTCGGCGTGCATGTCTCCCCTCCAAAATCGTTTCCTGGCCAAGCGTACGTACCAATTGGAAAGTTGGTCTACCGTAAAATTTAGGATAGATCGGGTGGCCTTGGTTGCATCGTAATCTTCCATGGACTCTTCCACCTCGGCGATTAGCGATTGAAGTTTGGAAATAATCCATCGATCCAATTCGGGACGGGCATCTACGGGGGTGGCTCCCTCTTGGGAATAGACGAATTGGTCCAGATTGGCGTAGAGTGCAAAAAAGTTGTATGTATTTTGCAAGGTGCCAAAGAAGCGACGCTGCACTTCGGTCACTCCTTCCAGATTGAATTTTAGGTTGTCCCAAGGGTTGGCATTGCTCAAAAGGTACCAGCGCAAGGCATCTGGACCAAATTCTTTTAATGTAGCAAATGGGTCAATGGCATTGCCCAAGCGCTTGGACATTTTGTTTCCATTTTTATCCAATACTAGGCCGTTAGCGATTACATTTTTAAAAGAAACACTGTCAAAAAGCATCACCGAAAGTGCATGCAAGGTGAAAAACCAACCCCTAGTCTGGTCTACTCCTTCCGCAATGTAATCGGCTGGGAAATTGGCTTCAAAGGTGGCTTTGTTTTCAAAGGGGTAGTGCCACTGGGCATAGTCCTTCAGCAATGTAATCTGCTGGGAAATTGGCTTCAAAGGTGGCTTTGTTTTCAAAAGGGTAGTGCCACTGGGCATAGGGCATGGCCCCGGA
This sequence comes from Bacteroidota bacterium, assembly GCA_016866385.1. Lineage (GTDB taxonomy): Bacteria > Bacteroidota > Bacteroidia > Cytophagales > Cyclobacteriaceae > Algoriphagus. The sequence continues at coordinate 30,708 of VGMU01000029.1, read as the reverse complement.
GTCAAACCACACGTCAATGAGGTCAGGCTCTCGAAACATTTTTTTACCCGTAGGAGAGACGAGCACCACCTCATCTACAAAAGGTCTGTGGAGGTCTAGCTCCTTTCCTGCAAATGGAGAGGCAGTCATCACTCCCGCCGCGATGGATTTTTTTATCTCCTCTTGCAGTTCTTGGATCGAACCTAGGCATCGCTCTTCACTGCCATCCTTGCTTCTCCAGATGGGGAGGGGGGTGCCCCAAAACCGCGAGCGGCTGAGGTTCCAATCCACTAGATTTTCTAGCCAGTTGCCAAATCTACCCGTGCCGGTAGCCTCGGGTTTCCACTGAATGGTTTTATTAAGCTCCACCATGCGGTCCTTGTAGGCAGTGGTTTTGATAAACCAGCTTTCCAGCGGGTAATACAAGATGGGCTTGTCTGTTCTCCAACAATGGGGGTAGCTGTGCTCGTATTTTTCAACCTTAAAGGCTTTATTTTCATTTTTAAGCAGAATAGACAAGATCACGTCCGTGCTTTTATATTCGGGAGCTTGCTCGTCGTCTTGGGGATAATTTTTTACATAAAAATCATTTACCCCATAGGTTTTGTGCGCAGTGATGCCGTGCTCTTTCATTTTTGCTTGCAAGTATTCCCCTACAACAGGCAAAAATTTTCCTTGTCTATCTACCACGGGAACCTCATTGCCCTTTTCATCCTGAACAAAAATGCCAGGCACTTTTTGTTGAACCAAGGTCCTAAAGTCATCTGCACCAAAGGCTTTGGCCAGGTGCACGATGCCGGTACCGTCCTCAGTGGTCACATAATCCCCAGCCACTACGGTAAAGGCTGGATGTGGGAGCGATAAACCTGGAATGGGCAGCAGTTGCTCGTATTCCCAGCCAAGAAGCTCTTTTCCTTTCCATTGCCCAACCACCTGATGCGGAATGAGTTTGTCTCCCGGACGGTAATCTTCCAAAGGCAGCCCCTCGGCCTTAGAAGAAAAATAGGAAGCCAGCCTAGCTTTGGCCAGAATCACTTGCACAGGCAGGTGAGTGTAGGGATTGAAGGTGCTTACCTTCACGTAATCCAACTGCTCTCCCACCGCCAAGGCGGAGTTGGAGGGTAAGGTCCATGGAGTTGTCGTCCAAGCCAAAAAGTAGGTATTTTCTTGCCCCTTTACCTTAAACTGTGCGGTGATGGAGGTATCTTTTACGTCCTTGTAGGTGCCGGGTTGGTTGAGTTCGTGCGAACTCAGACCTGTACCTGCAGCAGGAGAATAGGGTTGGATGGTATATCCCTTGTAGAGCAGCCCTTTGTCATACAGCTGCTTGAGTAGGTACCACAAGGATTCGATGTAGCTTGCATCAAAAGTGATGTAGGGATCATCTAGGTCTACCCAATACCCAATTTTTTCAGTCAGGTCATCCCATTCGTGCTTGAAGCGCATGACCGTTTCTCTGCACTTTTTATTGTATTCTTCTACGCTGATACGCTGACCAATGTCTTCCTTGGTGATGCCTAGCTCCTTTTCTACTTGCAATTCCACGGGAAGTCCATGGGTATCCCATCCCCCCTTTCGCTTCACTTGATACCCGCGTAGGGTCTTGTACCTACAAAAAATGTCTTTGAGCGTGCGAGCCATCACGTGATGGATGCCTGGAGTACCGTTGGCAGAAGGAGGACCCTCGTAAAAAGTAAAAGTCTTTGCCCTCTCTCGATTGGAAATGGATTTCTTGAAAATTTGTTCCTGCTTCCAAAATTGGAGGATACTCTCCCCAATTTGAGGATAGTCCACTTGCTTAAATTCTTGGTACGTTTTCACAGTATCTTTTCTGATGACTTGCACAAGGGAGTCTGGCGGGGCGTGCCCCCGCCCGATCGGGCCGGGTCGGGCTATTCGCTGTATCCCATTTTCCCCTGGGGGGGAAATATGGGATGCCGCTGCTATCCCTCACGCAAGACATCTTGCTCAAAACAAGGCACAAAGATAGCAGAAAAGGGCATTACCAGAAAATTCCAGCCTTTAGGAAATCCCAATTCTTATCCTAAAGCTACCAATTGGCATCCCCTGAGACACTTCAGAAGGTGACTTGGTCCTTTAGGAGGGAGACAAAGAATAGATCAATCCAAAGAAAAATTTACTGCTGTTGGATAACTAAATACCAAAATAAACTCTTTAATTTTTTTATATTTCAGCTATTTCCACTAAGAATTTATCCCTATTACCCTTAACTAATTTGCATTTGGCCTCATTTTTGAGAAGATCTTGAAAACCATAAGGGGAAGTCCCGAGCTCCTTATTGCGCCAGGGAATGCCCTCACCCAAAACAACCTAAGCTATGACTGAACAACAACTACTCGCCTTGCAAGAAGCAATCGCTGCACTCAAAGCACAACTAACTGGAGACATGTTTGCCGATATGGAAATCAGAGATCAAATCCACAACCTGGAAATGCAGCTCAAAGGGGTAAAGCCCATGGATTCTCATTTTGATTGCGTAGGATGCGGAAGCTGAGCAGGAAGGGAATAGGTGCCTAAATATTTTTATTGCTACAAACCTTTTGGGGTACTTTGCCAATTTACTGGGGAAGAACCTACCCTGGTTTCCTTGGGAAGTTTTCCAAAAGAAGTTTATCCCGTAGGTCGATTAGATAAGGACAGCGAGGGACTTTTACTTCTCACAGACGATGCCTGGCTCAACCACCAGTTGCTCAACCCGAAGTTTGCACACCAGCGTACTTATTTTGTGCAAGTAGAAGGAATTCCTACTGAAGAAGCCTTGGCCCAACTGCGGGAAGGAGTCACCATACAGGTAGATGGTAAGCTTTACCGGACCAAGCCTGCTTTGGTGAGGGTACTTGATCCCGCGCCCCTGCTACCCGAGCGCTTTCCTCCTATCCGCTATAGGGCAAGCATCCCAGATAGCTGGATGGCTTTGACCTTGATCGAGGGGAAAAACCGCCAGGTACGTAAAATGACGGCTGCAGTAGGATTTCCTACGCTAAGGCTAGTCAGGCAGTCCATAGAAAACCTTAGCTTATCGGGTCTGCAGCCTGGGGAATGCCGCTCCTTGAGTCAAGAAGAGGCCTACCGTTGCCTTGGCTTGACGGGATTTCTCCGCTCTAGGGGAGGCCCTGCAAAGAAACAGTGACCGGAAGGTCTTAAAAAATCATAAATTTCATCCAAAGTTTCGGCAATCCCGTTGGGAAGTCCTAAGATTGGGTATTGGAACATTTTCCATTAATTTAGGCGATCCAAAGTAAGGACATTTAAAGCGCAGGATTCATGCATCAGGAAAAAATCGCAGAAGTCATTCAGGAAGTAAAGAAAGTAGTGGTGGGTCAGGAGAAGATGATCAATCGACTGCTGATAGGCTTGTTTACCAACGGACACATTCTATTGGAAGGGGTACCCGGCTTGGCCAAAACCTTGACCGTAAATACCCTGGCCAGGGTCTTGCATTTGGATTTTAACCGCATTCAGTTTACCCCAGATTTGTTGCCTTCGGACTTGATTGGAACGATGATTTACAATCAGCAAAAATCCAACTTTGAGGTGAAGAAAGGCCCTATTTTTTCCAACGTGATCCTGGCCGATGAGGTCAATCGATCTCCAGCGAAGGTGCAGTCAGCACTCTTGGAGGCCATGCAAGAAAAGCAAGTGACCATAGGAGAGACTACATTTTCTTTGGACCGTCCCTTTCTGGTACTGGCTACACAAAACCCCGTGGACCAGGAGGGAACTTATCCTCTTCCCGAAGCGCAGGTGGACCGCTTCATGATGAAGGTGCATATTGAGTATCCTTCCAAAAGCGAGGAAATGGAAGTTATGAGAAGGATGTCCAACATGCAGTACGCACCTGAAGTGACCCCCATGCTTTCCAAACAAGATATTTTTGATATCCGAGATCAAATCAATGCGGTCAAAATGGCGGAGCCCCTGGAGCATTATATCATAGAACTGGTATTTGCTACCCGCTTTCCTGCCAAGTATGGTTTGAAAGAAGAAGCAAAATATATCCTTTTTGGGGTATCCCCACGTGCGAGCATCAACTTGAATTTGGCGGCCAAGGCGGTAGCCTTTATGGACGGTAGGGATTACGTGCTTCCCGAAGACATCAAAGAAATTGCCGAAGATGTGCTCAATCACCGCATATTGCTCAATTACGAGGCAGAAGCCGACAACGTAAGCACAAGAAGCATGGTAAAAACCTTACTTGAAAAAGTGCCGATTAATAAGTCGGTAACATTAAAGTAACACGAATCCGCATTTGAAAAGGGCTTCTCGAAGGGAAAGCCCTTTTTTTATGCCTAGGCTGTTAAATCAAGGTTAATTTCCCTGCATTTTTTTAAAAAAAGGATAATTCGATTTTTTCTTGGAGGCATAAAATCCGCTGCACTTTTATATCTGTAATCGCTTCGCAAATTCTTAATCACAAATAACCAATGAAAAATTTTACTTATGTACTTACTTTGTTAACTGCCTTCACGCTGGTATTTTCTAGCTGCACAGAAGAAGAGCCAGACAATGGTGTAATCATTTCAGGAATCCCTGCTACTGCAAAAATTGATGCTGGAGGAAAATTAGGCCCAATTACTGGAACTGCCACTGGACTTGACGGATTAGTATCTTTATCAATAACTAAGGATGGAACTTCGCTTTTCACCCTGCCTTTGACTGGTACTACAGCTTCTTTTCCTTTAGAATACACAGCAATAGCTGCTGATGCTGGAAAAAACTTGGTTTTTGAATTTACGGTAACCGACAAAGACGGGGATACAGGAAAAGCTACTCACGTTTTGACTGTAGGTGCTGAGCCAACTACCATTCGTGTCACTAACAACATCACCGCTAATACTACTTGGGTAACTGGTAAAACTTACATTCTTGGAGCTAGAATTTTTGTAACCTCTGGAGCAAAATTAACCATCCAAAAAGGAGTAATTGTTAAGGGCGAAGCTGGATCAGGTGCCAATGCAACTGCACTAGTTATCGCAAGAGGTGCTCAAATCGACGCGCAGGGAACTGCCACTGAGCCTATCATTTTCACTTCGGTAGCAGACGAAATTGCTCCAGGTCAAATCGCATCTCCTAACTTGGAGCCTACGCAAGAAGGTCTTTGGGGTGGGTTGATCGTCCTTGGAAGAGCAAAATGCTCACTTGTAGGTGACGTTCCAGAATTAGCAATTGAAGGTATTCCAGCAACAGATACAAATGGTCTTTATGGTGGAACAAATGACGCGGATAATTCAGGTATCCTCAAGTACATCTCCATCCGTCACGGAGGGTCATTGATCGGAGCGAGTAACGAAATTAATGGTTTGACCTTAGGTGGTGTAGGTTCTGGAACCGTAATTGAAAATATTGAAGTAGTGGCTAACCAAGACGATGGTATCGAGTGGTTTGGAGGAACTGTTTCTGTAAAAAATGCGTTGATCTGGAACTCTGGGGACGATGCAGTCGACACTGACCAATCTTGGGCAGGTACTTTGGACAACTTCATTGTTATCTGCGGGATAAATACCGACCATGGTCTTGAAATCGATGGACCTGAAGGATCCTACAATGCAGCACATACGGTAAAGAATGGTTCAGTAAAAGGTCACCCAGCATCCGAATTTGGAGATTTTAGAGCTGCTGCTCGAGGTACATTCGAAAACTTATACTTCTTCAACTTCCCTGCGCCAGCGGATACGTATTTAGGTGTCGCAAATGCTGGTCGAGGAGATCTATCCCTCGCTGACGCAGGTTCCATTGCTAACTTCACGGCAACACCTAAGATTCTAACATTCAATGCGCTGCAAGCAACCTTGAAAACAGGGGTCACTTTACCAATTGCCTTCCGCAACGGTACCGATGCTTTTGCTTCTGAAGTAGTGCTTAAGGCGAATACAGTAGGTGCTACCAAAGCTGCATTTACAGGTTGGACTTGGGCTGATAAGGCAGGTCAACTAGCAGATTTCAAATAATTAAATTTTATCCCAAGGAAAGGAAGGTCTTGCAAGGATCCTTCCTTTCCTTTTTCCCTTTACAACTAGATTTTCTCTTAACGCTGTATGAACAAGAAAAAACAAGAACTACCCATCAAACCACTGGTTGTTCTACTCCTCATCATTGCATTTCAATTGATTACGGGCTTTGTATTTGCCCAGAATGGCACCATCCGTGGCGCCGTTTTTGACGAATCCACTGGCGAGCCTCTGTACGGGGTCTCCATTTTGGTAAAGGAAACCTCCACGGGTGCCATCGCTGATTTTGATGGTAAATTCGAAATACAAATAGCTCCTGGAACTTATACGTTACAAATTTCCTACATCTCCTTTGCTACGGTCAACTTGACCGAGGTAGTGGTGGAGTCAGGAAAAGTGAACGTGCTTTCGGATGTGCTCTTAAAGTCAGAGGAATCTGAACTAGAAACGGTAACTGTCTCTGCTGCAGCGATTCGGACTACGGAGTCTGCCTTGATGTCGGTGAAGCGAAATGCCCCCAACTTACTGGATGGGATATCCTCGGCAACCTTTCGTCAGATCGGGGATGGAGATGCCGCTTCTGCAGTAAAGCGTGTCACGGGGGTTTCCATCGAAGGAGGCAAATACGTGTATGTACGTGGCCTAGGTGATCGATATACCAAAACCGTATTGAACGGAGTGGATATTCCTGGTCTGGATCCAGACCGAAATACCATCCAAATGGATATTTTCCCTACCAACGTGATTGACAACATCGTGGTATCCAAGTCTTTTACAGCAGAGCTTCCTGCAGATTTTACAGGAGGGGTGGTAGATATTGAAACCAAAGATTTTCCGGAAGAGAAGACTTTCAGATTGAGCATATCTGGAGGGGTAAACCCTTCCATGCACTTCAATAAAAATTACTTGACCTACCAAGGAGGAAAGACGGACTGGTTGGGCTTTGATGATGGAACCCGAGCCAATCCTACTGGAGGAAGAACCGATATCCCACAGTTTGCTGATGTAATTGGAAATCCAAACGGAGCCAAAGGACAAGAATTTCAACAATTGTTAAGAAGTTTCAATAAAACCTTAGGAGCATCTACCCAAACTTCCATGATGGATTTCGGTTTGAGCCTTTCCTTGGGTAATCAAATCGTAAGACCAAGAGCTACCTGGGGATACAATGCTGCTATAACCTATAAAAATGAGACTGAATTTTATCAGGATGCAAAATTCAACCTGTTTGCCAAGCCAATCGAATCCAACCAAAATGAATTGGAGGCGCTTCAAATTCAGTCTGGTAATTATGGGGTGAATAGTGTGCTGCTAGGAGGTATTGCTGGAATTGCGTTGAAAACCAAAGTTTCCAAGTTCAAACTCAACTTTTTGCACCTTCAAAATGGAGAATCCAAAGCTGGTATTTTCGACTATGAAAGCTCCAACTTGGGTGCGAATTACGAGGCTAAGCAGCTGGTATTTTCGACTATGAAAGCTCCAACTTGGGTGCGAATTACGAGGCTAAGCAGTACAACCTAGAATATAGCCAGCGTGGACTTTCGAGTATTCTGCTTTCAGGGAGCCATTTTATCAAAGGAGGATCTTGGGAAGTGAATTGGAAATTAGCTCCTACCCGCTCTACCATCGAGGATCCAGATATCCGCTTTACTCGATTTAGACTTCCAAACAATACCATCTCGCCAGAAGTGGGTTTGCCAGCACGGATCTGGAGAAACTTGGAAGAGAATAACTTGGTTGGGAAGTTGGATTTGATCAAAAGCATGAATTTATGGAATCAAGGTGCTAAATTGAAATTTGGGGGCTCTTACACCTTCAAAGCGCGTGATTTTGAAATCCAATCTTTCCAATTTGCCACTGGATCTACCTCTTTAGATGGTAATCCGAATGCAGTTTTGAAGGAAGGCAATTTATTCTCTGCTACCAATAGAAATGGGGTGCGTTTTAATCCAGACTTTATACCCAACAATCCGAATAGCTTCCAATCCTCCCTAACCAATATAGGAGGCTATGTAAGTACCGAGGCCAATCCATTTCCGAAATTGAAGGCAATCATGGGTGTGCGAGTTGAAAAATATACTCAGTACTATACGGGTACAAACCAGAATTCAACTATCATTTTCAATGAAAAGAAGGTATTAGACGACCTTAACTTCTTCCCAACACTGAATCTTGTACTGAATTTAAAGGAGTCCCAGAACCTTCGTTTCTCATTGGCAAGAACCATTGCTAGACCTTCCTTTAAAGAACTATCTTTTGCAGAAATCATTGATCCTATCTCGGGTCGTACTTTTGTCGGAGGTCTATTCAAGGAGACAACCAATGCAGGTACTGAGGTACTTTGGGATGGCAATTTAGTTTCGACCAACATCAATAATTTTGACCTGCGTTGGGAAATGTTCCAGCCAAAAGGTGAGATGTGGTCTGCAGGGGTATTTTACAAGACCTTTGAAAAGCCAATTGAAATTGTGCAGTTCCTTTCTGACGCTGGAGCTTTTCAGCCTAGAAACGTAGGAAACGGTACCGTGTTTGGTGTTGAATTGGAATTCCGAAAGTCTTTGAAATTCATCAGCCCTAGCCTAGGAAAATTCCTTTGGACCAGCAATGTGACACTCACCGAGTCTCAAATCACCATGTCTGCTACCGAAAAAAGATCACGTCAGCTGACTGCACGAGAAGGCCAGAAAATTGGAACTACCCGCGATATGGCTGGGCAAGCTCCCTACATTGTAAATACGGGCATAGCCTATTCTAACTTCATCACAGGTTGGGAAGCAGGGATCTACTACAACGTGCAAGGACCTACCTTAAACATGGTCGGCTTTGGTAACCGTACCGATACCTACGCCGTACCTTTCAATTCCTTGAACTTGAATGTGAACAAAACCTTTGGTGCAGACGAACGCATCCGAACCAGCTTGGGGGTACAAAACCTATTGAATGACAAGCGTGAATTTATCTTCAGTTCCTACGGAGCTCAAGACCAATTCTTCACTCAGCTAGCCCCTGGCACTCGGGTCAACTTTAGTGTAGGATTTTCCTTCTAAGGAAAAAGCACGTATCAGAAAAAAGCCATCCTTTTCTGGGATGGCTTTTTTCTTTGCTTGATTTCTATAAAAAAGTAAACTACAAATATTGATCCAGCAACACTTCTACAATGCGACTTGCAGCCTTCCCATCCCAAAGAGGAATGCCTTGGTATTGCTTCCAAGATCCGCGAAGAAGTTGGTCCAAGTAGGGCTTTAAGTTTTTTGGATCCGTGCTTACCAGTTCGTTGGTGCCCAAGTGGATGGTTTCTGGACGCTCGGTACTGTCCCGCAGCGTAATGCAGGGGACATTCATCACGGCACTCTCTTCGGTGATTCCTCCCGAATCGGTGATGATACCTTTGGCATGCTGAACCAGGTAATTGAATTCTAAGTATCCTAAAGGGTCTACCAGGTGTAAGTTGGGAGCTGAAATTCCTAAGCCTGCGATATTCTTTGCTGTTCGAGGATGAACTGGAAAAACCAAGGGCAATCCAGCACTTCCCTCCAAAATGGCCTCCATAAGTTCTCGCAAGGAATCTTCTTGGTCTACGTTGGCTGGTCGATGTAGGGTCATGACCAGGTAATTTCTTGGCTCCAGGTCATTAAAAGGGCACCCTACTGGTTTTTTAAAGTTGGGTTTCTGAGCGATAAGCGTGTCGATCATGGTATTGCCCACCCAATGAATTTTTTCTTCTGCTATGCCTGCCTGGCGCAAGTTGGCATTGGCAATTTCAGTAGTTGTAAAAAAGTGATCGGTGATAGCATCCGTGACCATGCGGTTGATTTCTTCTGGCATGCTCAAGTCTCCCGAGCGAATCCCTGCTTCCACGTGGGCCACATCGATTTGGAGTTTTTTGGCGGTGATCGAGCAAGCCAAGGTACTGGTGACGTCCCCGACAACAAGGACTACATTTGGACGATGTGCCATTAGCTCTTTTTCGAAGGCGACTAGGATAGATGCAGTTTGCTCCGCTTGGCTGCCTCCTCCTCCACCCAAGTTGGCATCTGGTGCAGGGATATTTAATTGTTCAAAAAAGGCCCCGGACATGTTTTGGTCGTAATGTTGTCCCGTATGCACCAGGCGAAATTTAACATCAACCCCTTCGGACTGTTTTTTTTGTAAGGCATGGACGATAGGGGCAATTTTCATGAAATTGGGCCGGGCACCAGCGACTAGCGTAAAAAGAGACATATCATGCAGGGATGGACATGTAAAAATAAGGGAATATCCTCTATGTTCAGTGCAATTCTGCTTTTGAGACCTTCCCAGCTTCCGCATTTATTTGCCTGAGTACCTATAGGGCAACAAACTATTAAGGGTATTGGAAGAAGTAGTGGGATTTTTGTTTCTTTGTTGTATAAATTTTTAAATACCCCCTGCACCATGGGAAAGTTGCTTCCTAGCCTTCATCTTTTTGCCTTGGTATTGTTTCTCGGATTGGCTTCTTGTGTGGAGACGGTAGAAAATCAAGTACAGGTGTATTCCAATAATTTTTCAAAGGCAAATCTTGCCAACTTTGAAAATGGAAGACTGTTTGTGTGGAGAAACGACACCATTGCTGGATTTTATAACAATGAAGAAGTAGCGGTGACACTCTATGAACTTCCTCCTCACAACTACCTCAAAGTTTCTGTGGAGCTATTGATTCACGATACCTGGGATGGAAATAAAGACGACGGAATTTCGGGACCAGATTATTGGTTTATGGGGATTGATGGACGGGATATTGTGCGTACTACCTTCTCCAATACGCCTTGTGTGTCTACCTTTTGTTTGTACCAATCTTTTCCCAATGATTTTTTTAGGCAAAATAACCCGAAAACAGGGGCTATAGAAACCAATATGCCAGGCTTATGCTTGTTTGGAAAAGTAGAAAATTACACCACCAGGTATAGGGTGGAAGAGTTGATTGAACATACCCAGACGGATTCCATTCGGTTTTACATGCGAGACCAACTCAAGCAGACCAATAGCCCTTGGCCATTGTGTGACGAGTCTTGGTCTATCTCAAAAATTTCTATTCTGGCCATACAAACGAACTCCTGATGCGCATCAATGCCCTAGCTTTTATTGGAATGCTCAGTTTGGCGCTGCTTCTTGGCAGTTCGGTAGCTAAGTCACAGACCATTTGGGTGGGGGCGCCCTCTTTGGACGATTACTTGAGGAGGCTGCAATTGACAGGTAAGATTGATTCTACCACATCGTGGATGATTCGTCCCTTGCATCCTACTGCTGCATTTGGTTTAGAACATGGTTTTGACTTGGATAGCTCCGTGGTAGATTTGGATACCTCCTGGTTTCACCATCGCTTGAGTAAAAACGGAAAGGCAAAGTTTTTAACCCTTCCTGCCGTCTATCGTAGTCAGTATACCTCAGACTATGCTTTTGGCACCAACGATGGGCCCATGATCCCCAATAGAGGCTTGCAACAGGTATTTAGTGTGGGGGCTTACCTAGAATGGTGGAAGTTTAGTATTCAGCTGCAGCCCGAATGGGTGGCAGCACAAAACAAACCGTATATAGGCTTCCCAATTGAGCAGCAGGCCACCATTCTATTTTACTACGAATACCTCAATCGTATTGATTTGCCAGAGCGTTTCGGAGAAGTGCCGTACCGCAGATTTTTTCCAGGGCAGTCAAGCTTTCGTTTAAACTTGGATGCCATTTCCTTGGGGGTGTCTACCGAAAATATTTGGTGGGGCCCGGGAAGAAGAAATTCCCTACTCATGGGAAATTCAGCTCCAGGCTTTTTTCACTATACCCTGTCTACCCGAAAACCCATAAAGTCTGCTATTGGACATTTTGAAGGGCAGGTGCTTACCGGGAAGTTGAAGGCCTCTAATTATCTCCCTCCCCATTCCGAATACAGCATTCAACAAAATACGGTGTATTATCCCAAAAAAGAAGATGGTGATCGGCAGCTTTCAGGACTTGTACTTACCTACCAGCCCAAGTGGGTACCGGGATTATTTTTTGGATTTGGCTCTGTCAACAACGTCTACCGTTCTGAAATTTCTTTATTGGAAGATGTTTTGCCCGTCTTTAATGGTAGAAAAAAAGCACAAAATGTACAAGACACCATACAAGCTAAAAGACAACAATTCAGCGCAGGATTTTTTAGGTGGATAGACCCCAAAGGAAGGTTTGAATTTTATGGAGAATTTGGGACTAGGGATAACGACCGCCCCTTTATCGATTTTATCACGACGCCTGAATCAGGAAGAGCATTCACCTTTGGGTTTACACACCTGATGGATCTGAAAAAAGAGAATCGCTTTTTGGAGTTGAGTTCCGAAATGACCTTTTCAGGACAGACCATCCGAGAAAATATTCGCCAATTGCGAACCTGGTACATTCATGATCATGTAAGGCATGGCTATACGCACATGGGACAAATGCTCGGGCTAGGGAATGGCCCAGCGAGTAATCAAATCTTTGCCGGAATCGCTTGGGTAGAGGGCTTGAAAAAAATTGGATTTCATGTGGAGCGCATCGAGTACAACAACGACTTTTACTACTACCGGTACGAAGAGGTCAAGGACTTCCGAAACAAGTACGTGGATTTAGTCTTTTCACTTACCCCAGAATGGAAGTTTGGCAATGTCTTACTCACTGGCAAATTCCAATTTGTCAATACCTTGAACTACAAGTGGTATTTAGAGAATAAGCCTGAAAAATGGTTTATCCCTGGCTATGATCGAACCAATCTCGTCGGTAATTTAGGGATTACGTATATGTTTCGCTGATGTATTTAGCTAATTATTTATGCCCATGAAAGTGACCAAAGACACCGTAGTCGCTGTAAGCTATACCTTGCACGTGGACGATGGAGAAAGCGGCATGCGCTGGTTTGAAACTGTCTCCGAGGAAGATCCTTTTTATTTTCTAGTTGGCTATGAGGGGATTCTTCCCTTGCTCGAACAAGCCCTGCTGGGTAAGTCTGTGGGGGATAACTTTTCTGTTACTTTGGGCTATGAACAAGCCTATGGAGATTACGATGATTCGAAAAGGGTAATCATTCCTAAGGCCAACTTCAAAGAGGAAGGCAAGAAAAATAAAGATCTACTCCGCATTGGCAATGTCATCCCCATGCAAGACGATAAGGGAAACCACATGCGAGGGGAAGTGCTGAAAGTCGATTATATGGGGGTACATCTCGATTTTAATTCCCCTTTAGCGGGATTGGATTTACAGTTTGATAGGAAGATTGTAAGTATAAGGGCAGCCCTACCTGAGGAGATGCCTCACGGCCATGCCCATGGTCCGGACGGACACCATGCACATCATTGAGTCTAAGGTGGAGGAATCCATAGGGGATATTCCTCATTGGTAGATTCTCCGAATTATTTTCGAATATCTAGTCCGTAGCTGTGGTAGACAAGTTCCCTGCTGAGTTCGCGGAGACCATCTATGCGCTCGGAGGGATACAAAGCATAAGCCTTGCTCAATTGGTCAATGGCCTGCTTGTAATCTTGTTGATTAAAAAATACAATGCCCTCGTTGTAGTACTGCAATCCAGCCAATTCAGTCAAATTTACTTTTCTAAAAATGGAGTTGTCCGAAATATCTACTTTGGTACCTGCCAAGCCTTCGTTGATATTTCTCACTCCAGGTACACCTTCATTAAGGTAAGCTCCCAAGTAATTATTAACCTCAGAGGTCGAGGTAATCATTCCCCCTACGGGCAAGGTACTCTCTAGAATAAGGGTCTTGCCTTCCAGGTATACTTGGAGAAAAACATGGTAGTCTGTTTCGATTACATCAAAGGTATAACCATAGCGATCTAGGAGCATTCCTAGTGCGGCCGAACCGCTTACACAATCGTATGCCCCTGTCTGTAGCATTTCCGTAAAGGTGGAATGCATGCTGTAGTCTTTGAATATTTTTTGATGGGCTTTTTGAAAAATACTACGAACAAAGGAGAGAGAATCTGGATTTTTCTCTGCCTTAGCATCCAATTCTGCCAATAATTCTTGCCATTTGTTTGATTTTATTTCCTGTTCTTGAAAGGGTACAAACAAGTCAAATGAACTCGGGGCGAGATCTTTTGACTTCGTGTTAGCTGCAGGAAAAGAGGGACTTTGGTCCTCAGAAAGATACAGTTGTTGGCATACCCCCATGGGGGCCAAAGCCAAATAAATGAGCAAGAGGGCGGTCATTTTTCTCATGATCCATCAAGTCAATGTTAACTGATTGTTTGAAAGTTAACAATTACTTAACATTAAACAAACAAATAGAATAAAAAATTAACTTTTAGGTAATCTAAGCTGAGGGAGAATTATTCGTGATGGTAGGCCTCGTTGCGCAGGATGGTAAAGGCGCGGTAGAGTTGTTCGACCACAAAAGGCCGAATCATTTGGTGAGAGAAAGTCATTTTTGAAAAAGAAATTTTTCCATTGGCCCGCGCATAGACTGCTTCCGAGAAGCCATAAGGACCTCCTAGCACAAGGGTGAGTTGTCGGGCCCCTGCATTCATTTTTTTTTGCAAAAATTCAGAAAATTCCATAGAGGAATAGGATTTTCCTCGCTCGTCCAGTAGGTGAACCTCTTCGGATGGACTAAGTTTTTTAAGAAAAGCTTCCCCTTCTTTTTCTTTTTGTAGCGCTTCGCTTAGGGACTTGGCTTGCTTGAGGTCTGGAATAATTTCCAATTCAAAGCGGGTATAATGGCTCAAGCGATGAGCATAATCTTCTAACAGTTCTTGAATGGCCCCTTGATCTGTTTTTCCTATGGCCAAAAGTTTGATGTGCATAGGTAGACTAGGTCAAAGGGTGGGACCTCCCGTAGGAAGGAGGGGAAAAATTACCTGAGGTTTGGCTATTTGATATATTCCTTTCTTTTGAGAATGGCCTCCAGAAATTTTTTATCGTTGTCTGAATTGAAAATTCGGAAAGGAAGGTGGATGAATTGGGCTTTAGAAAGGTAGAGCACAAAAGCATCCTTGGTGATTACGGCTTTTTTGATCATGTTCCATTGTACGGGCATCCCTTCTTTCACACTGATCTTCATGAGGATCTGACGGCTATCAATTTCATAGGCCATTTTTTGAAAAATAGGTTTGTTTTGTTCCATCTGGGTAACTCCTGTAAATTGGATAGCCCAGAATAACACGTACAAACTGTAGGCGATAAGTGCTCCACCTATCCACCAAAAGGAAGCAATCCAAAAATAGCCACAGCAAATGGCAAGTGCGATTAATATGACCCACCATTGCTCTTTGAGTACAGAGATCAAACCCATTTTTATATAGGTAGTGGTGGGGAGTTGGTATTTTTTGGTTTTAATGATCATCTAGACAGAAATTAGTCTGACAAATATCTACCTATCCCCTTGATTAAGCAAATGCAGGAGCGCCTATCTGAGCTCTTCCTCCTAGGCTTGCCTTGATTTTTATGTGAAAACCAGTAAATTTCAAAAAAAATAAGGTGGGAAGTTCTGTACTCGATATGTTGGTGTGTGGGTTTGCCTATGTGGCAATCAGCTATGCCTTTGGGCTATGGGTCAAGCGGCTACGCCAAAAGCCCAAAGGTCCAGATGATGGGGAAAGACCTAAGGAGACTCCCCCTACCTTGGACCTACCTCCAGGGGTAGAGTGGTATAGTGATTCTTTAAAAAAGCCCAAGGAGCGAGTTCCAAGCCAACTAGGATACTAGTGGCATTTTTCACAGATACCTTGCACCAATAGGCTCATTTCCTTTTTTTCAAATCCTTTAGGTAATGGAATAGGAGGTAAGGAAATACTTTCCAAGCAGGTGGTTTCTTCGCATTTTTCACACTTGAAGTGCACGTGCTCGTGATTGTGCTGATGGGTAGCTTCGTGATGGGTGCAGAAAGCATATTTGGCCCCTCCGCTATCGTCCAAAACTTTGTGAATCAGATCTTTTTCTAAAAATGTCTTTAGAGTACGGTAGATGGTAACCCGATCAAACTTGTTGTTGAGGGTGTCCTCCAAATCCGCATGAGCGAGTGCCACTTTTTTATCTAGGAACTCCTGAATAATCACCAATCGGCAATCCGTTATGCGTAAGCAGTGTGATTTTAAGATGTGAAGCGGAGTAGACATAAATGAAATAATGGTTTTCAAAGTAACAAAAAAATCAGGAAGCGAAAAAAAGGGCGCCAACTTGGCGCCCTTTCTAGTTTACTCTCCAGAAGATTCCTTCAGGATCTTGTTGATGCGCTCGTTCGCATCCTCCAGGTGAAGTTTGCTCATCCGGTCCGATGTTCTGCCAATGGCAGCTCTGATTTGGCTTTGAAGCGTCTTTAATTCTCCGCGTGCCATGGGGCGGATATCAGATTGGGAGGCATTGATTTGTGTACCTGCAAATCCTCTAAATTGAGCCGGAAGTGGGGCTACCGAACCGGTCAATAAGAGTTCAAGCCTCTCGATATGAGCCCGTTGCAATGCTCTTCGGTGTACATCTATGGTTTTTCCTGTAGCCAATTCTGTCCAAATCCCTTTTCTAAGGTCATCAAAGAGTTCGGTGATTTTATAGGCTTGGATTCCATTTAAGGCTTCGTTTTCTATCACCCGACCCAATCGTCCCCATTCCAAAATGCCGTTGAGGGTACCTACTTGAATGCCGCGGATGCGCTCTAAAGCTCCAAAATCTTCTGTTCTAGAGATGATGGCCTCGTCCGTAAGCCAACTAGGTGTAGCAAAGAGTTGCTTGTTGATAAACTCCACTGCAGCTTTTTGCTTTTCTTTGCTGGTATGGGTATAGATCGCTTCCCCTTGACCTGAGGATTTGTAAATTTCAGTAACTCCTCCCACATGGGTGCGTACATGGCCCATGTAGCGGTTAAATTGTCCGATCACCTGACCGTACATTTCTTCTAAGTCTTCGTATGCTTTGTAGGGCTTCTCTTTCTCAGCGGTCCATTCCATTAAATTGGGGAGTATGCGCTGTAGATTTTTGATTCCGTATTCAGATGCCGTGATGGCATTGTCTCCCAAATCTTCGGATTGGGTGGTAGGATCATAGTTATTTCCTTGACGTCCGTAGCGGTACACTGGATCGCCCTTTTTCTCCAAGATCCATTGATCTAGAGTGGCAAGTTCTTCTTCTGGGGTACTGGCTCCTAAAATAGGTTTGTATCCCCACATGATGGCATATTTATCGTAGGGTCCTACGTCTGGCATGAGGCTTACGCCCTTATCTTCAGGTTGGGCAATATAGTTGAATCGGGCATAGTCCATAATGGAAGGAGCCGTACCAAAGGCTTTGGTAAACTCTGGGTCCCTGAGTTTTTCAACTGGATAGGCTACCGAAGAAGCAAAATTGTGTGGTAGACCTAGGGTATGACCTACTTCATGTGCCGATACAAAGCGGATCAATCTTCCCATGACCTCGTCATCAAATTTTACACTGCGGGCATCTGGATTGATGGCGGCGGTTTGAATGAAATACCAGTTTCTAAGCAGATTCATCACGTTGTGATACCATCCAATATCCGATTCGATGATTTCTCCCGAACGAGGATCAGATACGTGCGGACCGTAGGCATTTTGAATATCAGAAGCAAAATACCGGATCACCGAAAATCGCGCATCCTCTGGGCTCCAACTAGGATCTTCCTTTGGGCTTGGAGCTTCCTTGGCGAGGATGGCATTTTTAAATCCTGCTGCCTCAAAGGCCTTTTGCCAATCTTCTACGCCCTGCTTCAAGTAGGGAACCCACTTGCTTGGGGTAGCTGGATCAATGTAATACACGATGGGCTTAACTGGCTCTACCAATTCCCCACGGGCAAATTTCTCTCGGTCTTCTGGTTTAACTTCCAGTCTCCATCGGTCGAGGTACCTACGGGTGCTTGCTTTTTGTTCGTCTGCTCCATAGTCCACATAGGACCTAGCAAACCAGCCCACCCGCTGATCCGCCAATCGCTGCATCATGGGTTCTTTGGGAAGGAGTACCATAGAAGCATTCATCTCCAAGGTAATTAGACCAGTGACACTATTCGAGGGGGGCTCAGAAGCTGCATAGGTCAAGACATATCGAGCTTCCACGTTGATGGGATAGGTATGGATGTGTTGGATATAGGAACGTTCGTTGTCTAGACGGGTGACACGGTACTGAGTTCTTCTATTGCGATCCAAGCCTAGGGCTTGATTGTCCTTCACAAATAGGTCTGTAGCATCAATCACCGTCCCCGTAGAGTCTGTTTTCCTGGACTTGATGGGGAATTTTTGAAGCAGAGGTTCTAAGTTGGAGGCCTTGACCGCCATGGAAATGGGCAAAGAATCTGCAGCAAAATTGTTTAGAGAAACCACTTTGAGCAGGATATCGTCTTGATTTTTTTCCCATCTTACCATCATGCTGGTGGTATTTTCTCCACCATAGCCGATTCCATCGGCAGTTTTTGCGATGCGTATGACCATCAACATGTCTCTTCCCAGTAGGGAGTCTGGGATTTCGTAAAAATACTTGTCTTCTACTTGATGGACTTTAAATAACCCTGCTTTGGTTTTGGCTTTGGCCGTGATGACCTCTTTGTAAGGTTTGGGTCCATTGGCCGGAGGAGTAGCTCCTGGTCTAGGAGCTGCAGGAGGTGCCGCAGCAGGCGCAGGATCATTTTTCTTTTTTCTTTGAGCAAAAGAATCCTCTGACTGTACCAATGCAGCGAGCAGGGCTAGGGCCAGGGTGGTATTCTTCAGCAACTTGTAAATGGGTGAATTCATGATGTTTCTATTTTTTTGCAAAATATACTAACTTCCAAAGGATAGTGTTTGGCCATTCAAATAAGTTATTTTTTGACAGGCGGTCGCATCCTAAATTTAATGGCATTGAATTACAGAAATCAAGAGGTACTTATTGTGGGTGGAGGGCTTGCGGGCCTAGTGGCATCGCTCCTTTTGGTTCAAAAAGGATTCCCAGTCACCCTAGTAGAAAAAAAGACTTATCCCTTCCATAGGGTGTGTGGGGAGTACGTTTCCAACGAGGTGATGGACTTCTTAAAAAGAAATGAGTTATATCCGCTTGGAATAGACTTGCCTCAAATCCGAAAATTTGAATTTTCAGATACCCAAGGAAAATCCATCACCATGCCTCTTGACTTGGGAGGTTTTGGTATCAGCCGATATGTTTTTGACGAATGGCTTTACCGACTGGCCATACGGCAGGGGGTGGAGGTGATTACAGGGGTTCAAGTCTCCGACCTTTACTTTGATGCCCAAGAGGACCTCTTCCGAGTAAGTTTGTCCGATTTCCAGGAAAGGCAAGCCTACTACGTCTTAGGGGCATTTGGTAAGCGAAGCAAGTTGGATCAAGTCATGGGAAGAAAATTTTTTGGGCAGCGTAGTCCCTACATTGGGGTCAAGTACCATATCCGCACTTCTTGGTCCCGAGAAACGGTTGCCTTGCATAATTTTAATGGAGGCTACTGTGGGATCAATGCCATCGAAGAGGAAAAATTCAACCTTTGCTACCTAGGGAGCAGGGAGCAACTCAGGGAATATGGAAGCATAGAGGAGATGGAAAAGCAAATCCTTTGGAAAAATCCGCTTTTGGAGAGCATTTTTAGAGAAAGTGAATTCCTCTTTGACAAACCTGAAGTCATCAATGAAATCAATTTCGAGCGCAAATTGCCCGTCGAAAATCACCTGCTTATGCTTGGGGATGCCGCAGGCTTGATTACCCCACTGTGTGGTAACGGAATGGCCATGGCCATGCATTCGGCAAAACTTTGCACCGAAGTCTTGGCTCTAGGGGGTACTCGTCTAGAGGTAGAGCTGCGATATACTAGCCTGTGGAATGCTCAATTTTACCAGAGACTGGGGATTGGGAGGGCGATTCAAGGCCTATTTGGTTCGGGAAGGGGCTCAATTATAGCTAGAAACTTAATCACCCATCTGCCTCCTGTGGCCAGGTTCTTACTTAAAAATACGCACGGCCAATCCTTCTAGGGACTACCCAAAGACTTGTAGGATTTGGGTATTCTCAAGGAAATAAAAGATAAAGAAGGCGTTCAGTGAAATGGCAGACAGAAAATTCATGCCCATGGCCCAGCTGTAGGTCGAGAATTTAACCGGCTGTCGAAAAACCAATCCCATCCAGACTAAAAAAAATAGAGCGATGGGAGCCATGGCCGCCCAATAATAGGTAAGAATTTGGGCTTGATTTTTTTCTAGAAAATACCAAGTAAAGGCTGCAGCACCCAGTGCAAAAAAGAGGCCTGAAAAAAGGAAGGTCCCTTTGGCACCTAAAACCAAGCTCAAGGTGCGATCTCCTCTGCGGGCATCTTCTCGATGCTGGTAGACTTGAGTGAGGGGGTAGTTGCCCCAAAGCAACAGGCTACTCAAAACTCCTGGTAGTAGCACGTGAGTTTTGAAGAGTACTTCCCAACCTAAATTGCTCAGCCCTGCGTAGGCCATGGCAAAGGTAAAATAGCCCTGAAAGAGTCCAGCGATGATCCAGCTGATCCAAGGATATTTTTTCAATCGAATGGAGGGGTGGCTGTATGCCATACTGACTAATCCATAGAGGGCCATCATGCTGGCAAAGTGAAGATTGATCCATGCGCCTAATGCCAATGCTAGGACAAAAAAAACAAGAGAAACCCCGTAGAGATCCTTGGTCACTTTGGGGGGGCGTTTTAGTCCTCCAATACTTTCTTCATCCTTATCGAAGTAACTGTTATAGCCGTTGCTACTAGGGTACAAAAAAAGATGGAGGCTCAAAAAAACGAGGAGCATGCGCATTTCGTTGTGGTTGGGCGTCAAAGCCAAAGCAAAGAAAAAAACGGGCATCAAAAAGAAGGAAAAAGGGACGCGAAGGTGTAAAAGAGTGGATCTAGAAATCATGGCGCAAAGGATGGTAAAGCGGTTGGAGAATATACCTTCTTTACGGCTAAATTAGAACTATTTCTGTAACTTGATTCCATGAATTCAAGTATCGTTAGTATTGGCCTTTCCAATCCGGGAAGTCCCATTCCTCAGGAAGAAATTTCCCGCTTTATGCAAAAAGCTCACCAAGTGAGCCCTGAGGAGGCGAGAAAACTAGATTTTTTATATCGCAAATCGGGTATTGATTTTCGTTACAGTGTGTTGGAGGATTTTGAAAAAAAAGAATTTAAAGACTTCACCTTTTTCCCCAACAATGCGGCCCTTCTTCCCTTTCCGGGAACACGAGCGAGGATGGAAGTATTTGAAAATCAGGCCCCCATTTTGGCAGCCCATGCGGCAAAGAATGCCTTGGAGCAAGCAGGGGTAGAATCCTCTGCTATTTCCCACCTGATTTTAGTTTCCTGCACGGGGATGGTAGCTCCAGGAGTAGAACTGGACCTTATTCGTCGATTGGGGATCCCTAGCGCTGTGGAGCGATATGCTATCCATTTTATGGGGTGCTATGCAGCATTTACGGGGATAAGGCTTGCCGATCAACTCGTAAAAGCCAACCCCAAAGCACGAGTGTTGGTGGTATCGGTAGAACTCTGTACGCTGCATTTTCAAAAAGAATTTACAGAAGACAATCTCCTGGCCAATTCCCTTTTTGGAGATGGGGCTGCTGCAGCCTTGGTGACGAAATCTGATCAAGGATTACAGATCAAAAATTACTTTAGTGAGGTACTTTGGGAGGGAGAAAAGGACATGGCCTGGAAAATTGGAGACTTTGGATTTGAGATGCGACTCAGCCAGTATATTCCATCCCTGCTCAACCAAGGCATTCGTCGATTACGAGATCTTTTTGAAGAAAAGTTCAATTTTTCACAGGTGCAGCATGTGGCTATACATCCTGGAGGCAAGCAGATTTTGCTCCAGGTGCAGGAAGCTTTTGGGCTCCCAGCTGAAGTAAATCGCCATGCCTTGGAGGTATTGCGCACCTGTGGCAACATGTCTTCGGTCAGCATTTTATTTGTTTTGGAGCGCATGCTGCAGGATTCTACCATTTATGGAGATATTCTCGCCTTGGGTTTTGGCCCGGGCTTGACCTTAGAAACCACCCACTACGAGAAGCGATGAGTAGGTTTGCACAGCGCTCCTGCGAAAAGGAAATCATGGACGACCTGGACTGCTCAGGACCCGTCTTGGAGCAGACCCTCCGGGAGCTGAAGACCATCAACCGCTGGTTGGGTGGAAATAAAGTCACCACCCAGGGATTGAATGAGGTGGTACAGCGCTTTCCTCAAGATCAGTACAGCGTGGTAGACTTAGGCTGCGGTGGGGGAGATATGCTCGCCGTGATGCAGGATTGGGCCAAGCAAAAGCAGGTTTCGATGCAGTTGATTGGGACAGATGCGAATGCGCATACCATCGCACTTGCCCAGCAGCGCCAGCAGCGGCTTCAAGGGATCCGCTGGCAAGTAGCCAATGTCTTTGACCCCGCATTCTTTGAAGAGCAGGTGGATATGGCTACCTGCACGCTCTTTACCCATCATTTTACGGACGAGGAACTCGTCGTCCTCTTTCAAGGCTTGAAGCAAAAGGTGCGGCTCGCCATTGTGATCAACGACCTCCACCGCCATCCCTTGGCCTACTATTCCATCAAAGGACTGACCCGCTGGTTTAGCAAGTCCCCCATGGTGCAGCACGATGCAGCTTTGTCGGTACTTCGGAGTTTTAGGAAAAACGATTGGGAGTCTATTTTCAAGCGGGCGGGCCTGAATGAAGTTCACATTCGCTGGCGCTGGGCGTTCCGCTGGCAGATTTGTGTGTATGTCTGAGAACTTACTTTTTTGAATTCGGAGTATCCGAATCACCTGGCTTGGGCTCTTTTTTAGCAGCAGGAGCGCGTACGCAGCCCAAGTTATGCGATAAAGGGAGATCCTGAGGAAGCACTCCAAACGGTTGGCTCAGGTCCCATTCTACTGTTTCGGGTGGGAGAGTTTTGGGAGTCTTTGATTTCATGAGATCAATTCGAGTGGTTAGCCAAGCCTTGACTTCAAGCCTTAGCCTGAATAAAGGTAGAAAAACAAAGGTTAAAAGAAGCCCGAAGCATGATCCACTTCTGGGATTGTCTATCTTTGGGGAGTATGAATCCATTTGATTTTTCTCCAGAGCAACTGGAACTCAAGCAAAAGACAAACAAGCGAAGCGTGGCGCAACTGAGTGTGCTTCGTATTTTTTCCTTTTTTGCTTTGGGGGCAACCCTGATTTTGACTATCTCCGAGCACTGGGCATGGGCCCTCCCCAGCATCCTTTGTTTTTTCCTCTTTGTTCGACTCATCAACCGCTTCAACCACCTCAAAGATCAGGAGCGCATTTACCTGGCTTTGCAGCAACTTCAAACTCAAAAACAAGCCCGCCAGGAACGGAAACTGGACGCCTTGGATTCAGGAATTGAATTTGCAGACAAGGAACACCCCTTTGCAGGCGACTTGGATTTGTTTGGCCCGCATTCCCTTTTTCAACTCCTCAATCACTGCACCTCCGCTGGTGGAAAACAGCAACTTGCTACCCTCCTGAAGTCTGCAGTCAATCCGAAGGCAGCCCAGCAACGCAGGGCTGCAGCTGCTGAACTCCAGGAAAAGCCCGATTTCTTGCGCGCTATGGAGGCCATTGGCATCGCCTTCCCCCAAGGAAAAGTAGGTCCTTGGAAGCAGTGGTTGGAGCAAAAAGAAAGGCAACCCAATCTCCTCCATTGGCTCCTGGCCATTCTAGGACCGGTAGGAGGGGTACTCGTCCTCCTATTCACTACCCAAGGGATCTTCCCGCAAGCCATGCTTGGGATTTGGTTTCTAGTTGGAATTCTGCTGCTCGGGATGGTATTTGTTCCCCTCAAGCGTGCTGCAGAAGCCATTCCTGTCGCTTCTCACCTCAATTCCTTGCGCTTGCGAGCCGCACAAATTGAGGGCAATTCCTTCCAATCGGATCTTCTACAAGCAGAGCAGGCTAGGCTTCAAGCAGGCAGTAGCCCTGCTTCCCATCAACTGAAGGAGTTGGATCGGCTGGGCCTTTGGACCCAAAACCGGCTCAACCTGCTGTACCTTCCCATCAACCTGCTCTTCTGGACCGATTTTATCCTTTATCTCCGACTTGCCGCCTGGAAAAAACGGGTGAGCCACTCCCTCGTCCAACTTCCAGAAACCCTCGAAAATTGGGAGGCATGGGTGTCCCTGGGGAGTTTTGAGGTGGAGGTGGGTCATCCGGGAATCTCCGTCTGGACTCAAGAACCCATCTTGGAAGGCCAAAATGTATTCCATCCCCTCCTACTTCCTTCCAAGGCGGTGGGGAATTCCCTGACCTTGAATACGAACCAGAAACTGGTCCTGCTTACCGGATCCAACATGAGTGGCAAAACTACCTTCATGCGTACCCTAGGCATCAATGCCGTCCTGCTCAACTTGGGTCTTCGCCCTTTTGCGGATCGCATGACCCTAGGGCCCTTGCAACTCTTTACGAGCATGCGTACTACCGACAACCTCGGGGAAAGCGTAAGTTCCTTCTATGCAGAACTTTCGCGCATCCGAACCCTCCTGCAGCGGTTGGAACAGGATGAACCCATCTTTTTTCTCCTCGACGAGATCTTGAAAGGAACGAATACGCAGGATCGAATTTCTGGATCAGAGGCCTTGGTGGCCCAACTTTTACCTTCCCAAGGAATTGGACTCATCAGTACGCACGACATTGAATTGGCTGCTTTAGGGGAAAAAGAAGCGCGAGTTCAGAATTATTCCTTCCATTCCGAAATCCAGGATCAAGAGATACTCTTTGACTACCGCTTGAAGGAAGGTGTCTGCCCGAGTTTCAATGCGCACAAATTGATGGAATTGATGGGAATAAAGTTTGAAAGCAAGTAAATCCCCTTAAGGCTTCGAGATTAAGGGATAATTTTTTGAAATTCAATCCGAGGCATTCCCATGAGGATATTTAATTTATTCTCTTTTTATCCCTTACTTTTGCCTGTAATATGGGTCATTCAAATCCGCAGCAAATCTTAGGGGTACTTGGAGGAGGGCAGCTAGGCCGCATGCTGATTCAGTCTGCCATTAATTACAATCAGGACATTCACATTCTGGACCCTGATCCCAATGCGCCCTGCAAGGACATTGCCCAGCAGTTTACCGTCGGCTCCCTAAAGGATTATGCTGCTGTTTATGCCTTTGGGCAGCACTGCGATGTGATCACCGTAGAGATTGAGGCGGTCAATACCGAGGCCCTTCAAAAATTGGCTGATGAAGGCAAAAAAGTATACCCTCAGCCCCATTTGCTTGCCTTGATTCAAGATAAGCGCAAGCAAAAGCAGTTTTACTTGGAACATGACATCCCTACCGCTGAATTTATCTTGACGGAAAATAAGGCAGATGTCATCGCAAATGCCTCCTTTTTGCCAGCGGTCAACAAATTGGGCAAGGAAGGATATGATGGAAGAGGCGTACAAGTATTGCGTACGGCTGCAGATTTGGAGCAGGCTTTTGATGCACCAGGACTACTTGAAAAGTTGATTGACTTTGACAAAGAAATTGCCGTCACCGTGGCCCGCAACGAGCGAGGAGAGGTCGTGGCCTATCCCGCCGTAGAATGTGCCTTTCACCCTTCAGCCAACCTGGTAGAATTTCTTTTTGCGCCAGCAGGGATTTCTTCAGAAATCGAACAAAAGGCGCAAGCCATCGCCAAAGACCTGATCTTGAAGTTGGACTTGGTGGGTATCCTAGCCGTCGAACTTTTTGTCACCCGTACGGGCGAGGTACTGGTCAATGAAATTGCTCCTCGCCCGCACAATAGCGGGCACCATACCATTGAGGCCAACTTTACCTCCCAGTTTGAGCAGCACCTCCGTGCCGTGATGAACTGGCCCTTAGGAAATACCGCGCTCCGTTGCCCGGCGGCCATGATCAACCTGCTCGGCGAAGCAGGGTACGAAGGGGCGGTACTCGTAGAAGGCATGGAAGCGGCCATGGCCGAAAAAGGGGTGTACATCCACCTCTATGGAAAAAAATACACCAAACCTTTCCGCAAGATGGGCCACGTGACCCTTTTGGGAGAGGATATCAAAGCAGTAAAAGACAAAGCGCAACGAATCAAAGACCTCATCAAAATCAAATCACAGCAATGAATCCACAGGTAGGAATAATCATGGGAAGCCAATCGGATCTTCCTGTCATGGCCGAAGCAGCCCAATTTTTAGAGGAACTGGGTATTGCCTTGGAATTGACCGTGGTAAGTGCGCACCGCACGCCCAAGCGGATGATTGACTATGCCGAATCTGCTCGCGAGCGAGGCATCAAGGTGATCATTGCCGGCGCTGGCGGAGCCGCTCACCTCCCGGGAATGGTGGCCTCCTTGACGAGCCTTCCGGTGATTGGGGTGCCGGTTCACAGTTCCAACTCCATTGATGGTTGGGATAGCATCCTGTCTATTTTGCAGATGCCTTCGGGAATTCCCGTAGCCACGGTAGCCTTGAATGGGGGGAAAAATGCTGGAATCCTCGCCGCTTCTATCCTTGGCGCTTACGATGCTGCTGTGGGGAAGAAGATGGATGAATTTAAAAAGGGACTTCGTGAGAAAGTGGAGGAATCTGCTGCTCAGTTGGAAGAAAAGGGCTGGAAAGGCGCTCTCAAGAAATGAATACCTACTTGATCCAATGAACTGGAATAAGCCTGTCAAATTTAAAGTTGGAGAGGTTGACTGGTAAATGCCCCTTTCTACCCTGGTCCTTGTGCTTGCGGTAACCCTTGTCCTGATGCTTGCTGGGGGATGGAAGGGATACCAATTTGGAGCGGGGAGTAAACGCTAGCTGTTGAACAAAATAATGAGGCTGTCTCTTTTCGGGACAGCCTCTTCTTTTAAATGGACCTCTATAAGGTAGGTTTTGTTTATCAGGAACAAGGTTTGAAGTTCAATTGAATCTGGTGTAGTCTAAAATTCTTCACCAAGTATACTGTACAAAGTGCTTTTAAATCCGTATTTCAATCTATTTCACTGAGCGGCCCGCCGCGGCGGGTATTTCCACCTTATTTCCATCGTATTTCGTACTTTTTATTTCTTCTTTGCCTTCTTCATGGGATTATCTCCTTGAGATGCTCCTCGAACACCCCCGCCTCCTTTAAACAATTCAAACCGGGTAGGTTGGTATTGTCTAGGCCAGTAGTTGCTGCTCTCGTCGATGTCGGCCGTTTCGCGCTTAGGATCCAAGACAAATCGTACTACTTCCTTTTCTTTTGCAAAGACTTTGGTGACATGAGATTCACTTTTTCTCCAAATTTCTGCTGGAATGTATTCGGTCTCTGAAGTGCCATCAGCATAGTGAAACTCCACAATAAGTGGCATCACCAAGCCTCCTACGTTTTTAAAGGTCATCTCGTAGAAGTTCATGTTGCTGTTCAACAGACTTTTTTCCTTTTCCGACAGGCTGGCTAGGAAGTTTTTATAAGCCGTCTCATCTTCGGGAGTTACGCTAAATGGATTGTAACTGTTGTAAAAATCTCGAGTAGCAGGGTCTGCTTCTACCACGGTTGCGGGGACGTCTTTCGCATTCAATTCCTTAGACACATACGTTTCTTCTAGCTGCGCTTTTGCTTTGGCATCTGCCTTTTTCTGGGCGGGAGTCCGGTTGTCTAATTTGTACCAAGCCACGTTTTCAATGGAGATATCTACGGGTTCGGTACCATAAAACCAACCCCTCCAGAACCAATCCAAATCTACTGCCGAGGCATCTTCTAAGGTTCGGAAGAGGTCGTCAGGGGTGGGGTGCTTAAACATCCATCGCTTGGAGTATTCTTGGAAAGCAAAGTCAAACAAGTCTCTACCCATCACTGTCTCTCGAAGGATATTCAAGGCCGTAGCTGGTTTGGCATAGGCATTGGGGCCAAATTGGATGATATTTTCAGAGTTGGTCATGATGGGTTCGAGCAAGTGTTTTTCACTTCTCATGTAAGGCACAATTTTATGTGCAGGGCCTCGTCGAGAGGGATAGTTTCTGTCCCACTCTTGCTCCGCCATAAACTGCATGAAGGTATTCAAGCCTTCGTCCATCCAGGTCCACTGCCTTTCGTCTGAGTTGACAATCATGGGGAAGTAGTTGTGCCCTACCTCGTGGATAATTACGGAAATCATGCCGTATTTGATGGCGTCCGAGTAGGTGCCGTCCGCATCTGGTCTTCCGTAGTTGAAGCAAATCATGGGATACTCCATACCATTACTTGCCTCTACAGAAATCGCAGTAGGATAAGGATAGTCGAAACTGTGAGAGGAATAAGATTTAAGGGTATGTGCTACCACGCGCGTAGAGTATTGCTCCCAAAGAGGATTGGCTTCTTTGGCATAGTAGGACATGGCCATGACTTCTTTACCCCCTTGCTTCACTGCCATGGCATCCCAGATAAACTTTCTGGAAGAGGTCCACGCAAAGTCCCGAACATTTTCTGCCTTGAAGATCCAAGTCTTTTTATCGCTTGACTTTTTCTTTTCCAAAGCCTCCGCTTCGGATTGGGTTCTGATGATGACTGGGGCATCGTAGGTTTGCTTGGCCTTGTTCCATCGCTGAAGTTCGGTGGCGGAAAGGACTTGGTCCGGATTCTGAAGTACGCCAGTAGCGCCTACCATATGGTCTGCAGGTACCGTGATGCGAACTTCGTAGTCACCGAAAGTGAGTGCAAATTCTCCTTGACCAAGAAACTGCTTGTTTTGCCAGCCTTGAAAATCAGAATAGACAGCCATGCGCGGAAACCACTCGGACATGGTGTAGAGGTAGTTTCCATCTTTGGGGAAGTATTCGTAGCCAGGCCTGCCTCCAATAAAACCTACTCTATCGGTGATGTTGAAGCTCCACACAATACTAAATTTTACGCTTTCACCAGCTAGCAAGGGTTTGGGAAGGTCGATGCGCATCATGGTCTTGTTGATGGCTACGTTGAGTGGCTTTCCGGAAGCATCCTGGATGGAGTGAATCTTCACGTCGTAGTCGTCCGAATGCCAAAGTATGCCTTCCAAGGCACGAAGAGACATCCCTGGTTCTATGCTTGATTCGGTTACCTTGGGCGTGTCGGAATCTTTTCCTCTGTTGTTTTGATCCAGTTGTAGCCAAAGGTAGGTCAACGCATCAGGGGAATTGTTGATGTAGGTAACTGTCTCCTTGCCCTTGATGGACTGGTTGGCATCGTCCAGCTCCACGTCGATGACGTAGTTGGCTTGCTGTTGCCAATACAGGTGTCCTGGAGCACCAGAAGCAGTACGGTATACATTGGGGGTACGGAGTAGGGGCCCCAATTGCTCAAAGCGAATTCCGTGATTTTGCTCGGTATGCTGGGCAAAAGAAGGAAATATCCAGAGGCAAATGGCCGTAAAGAGGAGGATTAACTTTTTCATCGGAAGGTAGGTAAAGGGAATAATTTACTAAGATGATAAATTTAAGAATTCAGGAAAACGAAATTTAAGTTAGCTTGGCTACCAAAATTTGGATTTCAGCATCAGCATGCAAGCAACCCCAAGAACAAAGGCAGATAGGATCAAGGTCCATTCCTTGCGGTTCATTCCCGCCAAATGGACCAGAGAGGTAAGAAGCAGGAAAGCCGCCACTATCGCTAACTGCCCCACTTCTAGGCCTATATTGAAAGCCAGTAAGGGTTGCCAAATGGCTGCTTCTTTACCCAATAAATTGCGCAGGTAATTTGAAAAACCCAAGCCATGGATCAAGCCAAAAAATAGTGCCAAGAGGTAATTGAGTTGGATACCTTTTCCAGTACTGGGTTTGGGCTTTATTAAGGTAATCAATGCCGTAAGGGCAATAGTTACAGGAATGAGAAATTCTATGACTTCTGAGCGAATTTCTATGACTTTGAATGTTGCTAAGGCTAGGGTTAAGGAATGGCCAAGAGTAAATGCGGTAACCAAGAGTAAAATCTTAACCCAATCTCTGGCTACAAAAACAGCGCATAGCACTACAATAAATAGAATATGATCAAATCCATTGAGGTCCAATATGTGCTGAATTCCCAGCTTAAAATAAAGTTCGAATGAAGACATATTCGTAGAAATACTTCGAAAAGAAATAATTTAGATTCAATATTACAGGATAATTCTCATAAACGGCACAAGAAGCACATCAAATGCACCTAGGCGTTCTCTCTTTGACCTTATGGACCTGGCTATCTCTTGTCCATCCTTTTTACATTTCCCTTACGGAATTGAGGTACAATGCTGGTTCAAAAAAAATGGAGATTGCTCAGAAAATTTTTTGGGATGACCTGGAGGTAGCCTTAAGTAAGGAGGCTGGAGCTTCGGTGGATTTCCTTCGTCCCAAGGATAAAACCAAATTGGAAAGTCAAGTCAAAAACTACCTGCTTGAGCATACACAGGTGTGGATCAATGGGAAGTTGGTCGCGCTCAACTACCTAGGATATGAAGTTGAGGAAGATGCTGCCTGGTTTTATTTGGAATCGGCTGCAACTTCCATCCCCAAATCTGTGGAGGTGCGAAACACCTTGTTGCTACGAGATTTTGACGGGCAGCAAAACATCGTGCACGTTTACCTCAACTCCAAGTCTCCCAAGAGTCTATTGCTTGGAGAAGGGAAGGAGAGAGGAAGGGTTGATTTTTAGAAGCAAGATGTACCAAGTACGAAGTACAATGTACCAAGTATGGGTAGAAGCAAGAGATTAGACTAAAAATTGTACGAGGTACCAAGTACCAAGTACCAAGTACCAAGTACAATGTACATTTAGGAGCAGAATTCAGGTACTATTGCGAAATCCTACTTCAAAATTCACCACTCGGCGTTAGACATTCGACATTAGTTCTCAATCCGTATTTCGTACCTCTTAATTCGTACTTTCCTCCATACTTTGTACTTGGTAC
>VGMU01000028.1 GCA_016866385.1 Bacteroidota bacterium | reverse complement strand
CACTGCGGGCACGCTTTGGAATCAACTCCCGCTTGGAATACTACGATGCCAAGTTGCTCACCGATATTGTCCTTCGTTCTGGGGGGATTTTGCAGACACCCATCGACGAGGTGGCTGCATTTGAACTTGCCCGTCGAAGTCGGGGTACCCCACGTATTGCCAACATGCTTCTTCGCCGTACCCGGGATTTTGCAGAAATCAAAGGCAATGGCACCATTACCTTGGAGATTGCCAAATTGGCCTTGAATGCTTTGGATGTGGATGAAAATGGATTGGATGAAATGGATAACCGCATCCTGCTGACCATTATTGAGAAATTTAAGGGAGGGCCTGTAGGATTGGGAACTATTGCTACCGCTTGCGGGGAAGAGGCCGAAACCATAGAAGAAGTGTACGAACCCTTCTTAATTCAGGAAGGCTACCTCAAGCGCACCTCTCGAGGGAGAATGGCCACGGAACTAGCTTATAAGCATTTAAAAATAAAACCTACAGGGGCTAGCGGAAGCCTGTTTGATATTTAAAAAAGAAGCCCTAGTTCAATCCATGAACTAGGGCTTTTTGTTGGATGAGGCCAGTGGATGGAGTTTTATGCAAACTTCTTAAGCGACTGCTCCAGCACGCGAGCAAAGCGATACACATCCTGAAAGCTGGTGTAGAGTGGTGCAGGTGCCAAGCGTATCACGTTGGGATTTCTCCAATCACCCACCACTCCCTGCCCGTACCATTCGTCAAAGACGGCTTTGCCTCCTTTGTGGATCAACAAGGACAATTGGCATCCTCGCTCGGTTGGATTTTTTGGGGTAATGATTTCCAATACGCCTGAATCGCCACTGATCTCTTGAATCAAATATTCCAAGTAGCCGGTCAGTTGCATGCTTTTTTCACGAATGGCATGCATGCCTGCTTCTTGAAAGATATCCAAAGAAGCTTGGTGCACTGCCAAAGCCAGGACGTTGGAACAGGAGAGTTGCCAGCCGTCGGCTCCCTGCATGGGTTGAAATCCCTTTTCCATGTTGAATCGCTCCTCTTCCTTGTATCCCCACCATCCTGCAAAACGTGGTAGGTCAGCTCTCTTGCCATAAGTCTCGTGTACAAAAATTCCCGAGACATTGCCAGGACCCGAATTCAGGTACTTGTAGCTGCACCAAGTGGCAAAATCTACTTTCCAATCGTGTAGTTGGAGGGGAGCATTGCCTATGGCATGGGCCAAATCAAATCCAGCCAGCGCCCCCACTCCATGAGCCGCTTGGGTGATGGCTTGGATATCGAAAAGTTGCCCCGTGTAATATTGAATTCCAGACATATTGACTAGGGCCAAGGCACTGCCTTGTTTTCTGATTTCTGCCACGATATCCTCGGTGTGCAAGGTGTATTCTCCCGGTCTAGGCTGTAGCTCCACCAATACCTCTTTGGGATCCAGTCCATGAAACTTGATTTGGGTTTCGAGCATGTATTGATCCGAAGGAAAGGCCCCGCCTTCCACAATGATTTTAAATCGAGTAGGAGTAGGCTGGTAAAAGGACACCATCAAGAGGTGCAAATTGACCGATAGGTAATTCATGGCGACCACTTCTTCCGGCAAAGCGCCTAGGATTTGAGCCAAAATGGGTTTTGATTTCTTTCTTACGGAATACCAAGGATCTTCCCCATGGAAATACCCGTCCACTCCCATATTTGCCCAAGCGGCCATCTCTTTCTCTAGGTAGGCTGCAGCAGTCTTTGGCTGTAGGCCTAGCGAATTGCCACAGAAATACAAGGCGTCTTTTCCTTCGATCTTAGGGAAGTGAAAGCGGGATCGAAAATGGGCCATGGGATCCAATGCATCCAGTTCTTTGGCAAAAGATTCGTTGTATTGGTAGTTGGGGTATGGGGTCATTTCGAAAAGGGATTTTGGGTGTCTATTCTTAAAATCAATGTGCACAGCTTTTGTTTGAGCAGCCTTTGTTTAGCTGGACTGAGGAATTCGCTGAACGGAAAATTTAACTCGTTTTTTTTCGAAAGATACCTACAAAACTGGTTCAAAGTCTTCTCTGTGCCGTCCATGCTTACCTTTTTTTGGCTTAATTTGTATCAAGACCTTTTCGATTATGCACTTTCCCGTCGCGGACCTTCATTGTGATTTACTTTCCTTTATGGCGAAGGTTCCAAAGGCAGATCCCTTTGACCCCAATCAAATCGCTTGTGCCTTTCCTTGGCTAAAAGCGGGTGGGGTACGGGCCCAGGTGCTAGCCATCTATACGGATGTGCATCCCGAAAGCATGGAATTGGCCAGTCAGCAGGCGAATCTCTTTGTGAAGCTTCTCGAAGATTATCCCAAGACGGTTTGCCGATGGGATGCAGCCTTTCAGCAGCAGCTGGAGGCTACTGATCAATTGGGAATTATTGCTTCCGTTGAAAATGCAGCCGGGATCGGTACTCTAACGGCTACTTGGAAAGAAATCTATGCTCAGTTTGATGCCCTTCTGGAAAAGGTGGGCAGCCTTGCCTACATCAGCCTCACCCACCATACCGAAAATCGATTTGGTGGAGGCAACTACACTGAAGGCATAGGACTCAAAGAAGATGGCAAACGCCTGCTCGACTACCTAGCTGGCAAGCAAATTCCAGTTGACCTCTCACATACCTCGGATCTATTGGCCGAAGGAATCTTAAATTACATAGACCGGCATCACCTTCCCATTCCCATTTTGGCTAGCCACTCCAACTTTCGAAGGATTTGGGACCATAAGCGAAATTTGACAGATGAATTTGCCCAAGAGATCATTCATCGCAATGGGATCATTGGAGTTAATTTTCTGCGCGCCTTTTTGGATAATGAGCAGCCAGAACGACTATTTGAACACCTCATCTATGGTTCCAAACTGGATGAACAGGCCATCGCCTTTGGAGCAGACTTTTTCTATACAAAAGATTTCCCAGACCGGAGTCGTCACCCCTTTTATTTTCCCTTGGCCGAAAATGCAAGCAAGTACCCCAATATCCTATCCCACTTAAGTCAAAAATTGACGGAAGGGCAGTTGCGCAAATTGGCCCATGAAAATGTGTTTCGCTTTTACCAAAACCTTTGGAGCTGATGTCAAGCCATCATTTTGTCAAGGAACAGCAGGAGCCCGCCGTATTTATCTTGAAGGTGGAGGGAATCTCCTTTGAGACGGTCGCTCCACTTCTAGAATGGTCCCCAACCCTCCTGGTCGCTCAAGAAGCAGTGGAGGTAGTCCTCAGCTGGGGGATAAAAATCGATGTGGTATTGGGCACTTTAGCATTCCAAAGTGAACACAGGTACCTGCTTGAAGAGCAGTATCCGCTCCGTTTTTTGACGGTTTCGTCTTTAACTGCTTTGGAGGAAGGTATACATTACCTTTTGGCCTCCCAGCACAAAGGGGTGCATCTGCTAGGTTTTGATCACCAAAATCACCAGCAATTGGAAGAGGAAATCCATCACTTAGATCTAACGCTTGTAGATGGGGATTGGAAATACTATCCTGTTAAAGGAGGAAAATTTTCCAAGTGGTTTGCTGCAGCTAAAATCCGCCTTTTGGCAGCGGAGAATCAGCCCGTGGAGGTATCCAACGCTGAGGGGCCCTTACTTTTTCCGGTGTGCTACCTGACCCAACTGGAAGTTCCTGAAGGCATTTCTACCTTCTCCAGTACGGATATTTTTTGGATAGGGGAGCAGGTACGGGGTTAGGATCCTACCAGAAGATACAATCCTGCTGCAGCAAGTGCACCTAAGATGGGACCCACTACAGGAACCCAAGCATAGCCCCAATCGGAAGTCCCTTTTCCTTTAATAGGTAAAATTTGGTGCATGATCCTTGGGCCTAAATCTCGGGCAGGATTGATGGCATATCCTGTAGTGCCTCCCAAGGCCAAACCAATCACCCAAACCAAGAAGGCTACAGGTATGGCTCCCAAAGAGCCCAAGCCTATGGGAGTTTTGGTGTCGCCATCCAAGGAGGCTCCTGAGATATATAGGATCACAAAGACCAATACAAAGGTCCCAATGGCTTCAGAAATGACGCTCGTGGTATAATTTCTTATGCTAGGATCCGTACAAAAAATACCTCTTTTTAGTCCTGGGTCTTCGGCCAAGTCTACGTGATGTCTATACATCAACCAAGCCAGCCCCGAACCCAACATGGCTCCTCCAAGTTGGGCAAAAACATAAGCTCCTACCGATTCCCAGGCAAATTTTCCAACCATCGCCAAGGCTAGGGTCACGGCTGGATTGAGGTGTGCACCACTGTAGGGACCTGTTACTACTACGCCACAAAAAACGGCCAGAGCCCAGGCCGTAGTTATCGCAATTAGGCCTCCGCCATTTCCTTTGGTACCTGGTAAAATGACGTTGGCCACTACTCCAGTGCCAAGTAAAATGACCAAGGTGGTACCAATAAATTCTGCTAGTGTTGGATTCATTCTTGCCAGTGTTTAGTTCGTTGGACTGCTTTGTTCCAAAAATGTACTAATTTTTGCCGTTTTTCCTCTTCCATCTGGGGAGAGAATTTCCGATCGGATTGCCAAAGTTGCTGTAACTCCTCCTGACTTTTCCAAAAGCCTACTGCCAAGCCCGCTAAGAATGCTGCCCCTAGCGCGGTAGTTTCGATGATTTTTGGTCGATTGATGGGACAGTTGAGAAGGTCTGCTTGGAATTGCATCAAAAAGGAATTGGCAGTAGCTCCTCCATCTACACGCAGCTCCTTTAGTGGGGTGCCGCAATCTTTTTCCATGGCTTGAATGACATCGTACACCTGGTAGGCAATGGCCTCTAAGGCGGCTCGGGTGAAGTGCGCGATGCCTGTTCCTCGAGTTATCCCAAAAAAAGCTCCTCGCGCTTGTTGGTCCCAATGGGGGGCACCCAGTCCTGCCAAGGCAGGCACGAAATATACCCCCTCGTTGTCGGGGATACTTGTGGCCAATTTTTCGGACTCTTTGGCATCAGAGAAAAGTTGGAGTCCATCCCGTAACCATTGTATGGCTGCACCCCCAATGAATACGGAGCCTTCCAAGGCATAGGTGATTTCATTGCCTATTTTCCAAGCGATGGTGGTTAGCAATTGGTTGGAGGAGCGCACCGCAACATTTCCTGTGTTCATCACCAAAAAGCATCCCGTGCCATAGGTGGTTTTAGCCATTCCGGCTTGGGTACAAAGTTGCCCAAACAAGGCCGCTTGTTGGTCCCCTGCGATTCCCGTAATGGGAATTTTGGCTTGGAGTACATCCCCAGCCGTTTCTGCCAAGTGCCCAGAGCAGGAGGTTACCTGAGGAAGTAGGGAAGCGGGAATATCAAAGAGTTGAAGCAATTCTTGGTCCCATTGTTGGGTGTGGATATTAAACAAAAGGGTTCGGCTGGCATTGGTGACATCGGTCAGGTGGCTTTTTCCAGCAGTCAAGTTCCAGATGAGCCAGGTGTCCACGGTACCAAAAGCCAATTCCCCCGCATGGGCCTTTTCCCTAGCGCCGGGTACATGAGCCAATATCCAACGGATTTTAGTAGCAGAGAAGTAGGCATCGAGCAACAAGCCCGTTTTTTGTGCGATCATCTCCGTGTGACCGGCTTGTTTGAGGGAATCGCAGTAGGCGGAGGTTCGGCGATCTTGCCATACAATGGCAGGGTAGATCGCCTTGCCTGTTTTTTTATCCCAGACGATGGTTGTTTCTCGCTGATTTGTTATGCCAATCGCTGCAATTTGGCTGGGCAGAATATTCTTACTTAGCAGCGCTTCCACCATGACAGAAGACTGACTGGTCCATATTTCTTGGGGATCGTGTTCTACCCACCCTTGCTGGGGGAAGTATTGGGTGAATTCCTTTTGGGCCACGGAGACCAGTTGCCCTTTTTTATCAAAAACAATGGCTCTGGAACTGGTGGTTCCTTGGTCCAAGGCAAGTACGTAGGTGAAGTTTTGGGTCATGGTTTAGGAGGTGGAAGGATCAGATTTTTCGTAGGAAGTGATCAGGTAGTTTTTTGAAATTTTATAAAACGATTGAAGCTCTTCTGCTATCCAAAGCTCATTTTTTCCCAAGACCTTAGCCATAGTGCTAGCTACTAGGGGAGCAGAAGCGACCGCTGCTTGGGCATCTAGGACCAACATACGAATTCTTCGTGAAAGTACATCTTCCAGGGTGAGAGCCATTTCTTCTTGGCATGCCCAAACTACCTCAGCAAGGATATGGGGAAAGTTGGGATGAATGATTGCTTGCCATTCCGGATGTTGGGCTGCTAAGGCTTGGATTTTTTCCGCATCCGAACCGTAGCTACTCCAATGTCCGGTAGGGAGCTCGGTAGTGTAGCCGTGGATTTTTAAGGTGGCTGATTTGCTTTCGGTAAGTGGGAGGCCAGTAACTTTTGAAAAAAAATTTACCGTATCCTCCCCCATTTTTCTAAAGGTGGTCCATTTCCCACCTGTTAAGGTGAGCAGGCCAGAGGCGGAAAGTAATATTTTATGGGATCTGGAAATCTCCTTGGTTTTGGATTGCCCATCTTTGGGTCTGGCAAGTGGTCTCAATCCAGCAAAAATGGCCTTCACATCTTCCCGCCGAGGAGGAGTGCTTAAGTAAGATTTGGCTGTCTTCAAGATAAAATTAATTTCTTGCTGCAAGGCCTTGGGTTCAAGTTTGGCTTTTTCTCTCAGGGTATCTGTAGTGCCTACGATCAACTTGTCGTGCCAAGGCAAAATAAAAAGTACCCTACCGTCTTTGGTCTTTGGAATCATCAGGGCGTCTTTGCCATTCAAAAAGGGAGCATCTAAGACTAAATGTATTCCCTGACTGGGTTGAATGGTTTTTCGTGCTTCCGGTTGATCCATCTGCAAAACTTTATCGGCAAAAACTCCCGTGGCATTTACGACCATTTTTGCCTTGATCTCGACTATTTCCTTGCTCTGTTCCTCCTGGATGTTCAATCCACAAATTTTTCCTTCAGGGGATTTGATCAAGGCAGTCACTTTGGTGTAATTGAGAACGCATCCCCCCAGGTCAGTGATGGTTTGTGCCAAGTGTATGGCCAGTCTAGCATCATCAAATTGTCCATCTTGGTATACCACTCCCCCCAGCAAGCCTTCCTTTTTTAGGGGTGGGAGACGAAGCAGGGTTTCTTTTTTTGAAATGAAGGTTGATTTTCCCAAACTCAAGCTACCCGATAGCCAGTCGTAAATTTTTAGTCCCAGGGTGTATTGAAATCTATCCCACCAGCTGTAGATGGGGATGATAAAGGATTGGGTGCGGGTGAGGTGTGGGGCATTTTGGAGTAATCTGCCACGTTCTCGTAAGGCCTCTCTTACCAAGCCTATGTTGCCCTGCGCCAAGTACCTTACGCCGCCATGAACCAGCTTGGTACTTCTACTGGAGGTGCCTTTGGCAAAGTCCGATTTTTCAAAAAGAGCTACCGAAAGCCCACGGGAAACAGCATCCAAGGCTACGCCAAGACCGGAGGATCCACCGCCAATGACGGCGAGGTCCCAGACCGTATTTTTATCTTTTAGCCTATCAAAATTTTGCCGCCTATTCATGGTGCTTCCCCTTAAACTAAATGTAATGAGGATGCTGAAAAAATGGAAGTCATGCAGGTGCTCCTTTGCGAAAAAAATAATTTTTCTTCCCCTAGGTAGGAGGAAGGGCCTTCATTTAGAATTAAAAATCCCCGTAAGTTTTTCGCTCCACTTTTGCTCCGTTTTTGTCTAAGCGGACGATGTAGATGTAGTCGTAGTCCAAATCTGTCAAATCCTCAAATTTCTCCCCTTCTGTAATGAAGGTGTTGGCCAATGGGCTGACGGTATTGCTATGTCCTATCACCAAAATATTGCCCTCTAGCTGCCGAAGTTGCTGTACGAATTCTTCTTGTTTACTAGGATCGTAGGTAGTGATGGGAACATTTGCCGCAGTGGCGGTGGGTTGTGCTGTGGATTTGGTACGTAAAAAATCGGTAGAAAAGACATGCTTGATATTTTCCTTTTCAAGGATTTGGGCAAGTTTTTTTGCTCGAACTTCACCCACAAAGGCAAGTTCTGGATCTTTGCCTTCCAGTTGCTTCTCCGCATGACGGACGATGTAGATGGTCTTGGGAGAGTTCAGAGCAGTACAGGCACTGAGAATAAGTAGGAAGCTGAATAGTAAAAAGTAATGTTTCATCGGTTAGTCAAGGATATTATGGAAATAGGGTGGAAATATAATGGAAATAGTCTGAGCAAGCTCAGGGAAATAGAATACAATTCGTATTTCTACTCTATTTCACGTAGCGCAGCGTAGTCTATTTCCATTGTATTTCACGAAGTGTATTACCCCTTATTCACCTCAATCACCCCGAAAAGGTATTGTCCAAATGCTGGTCTTTGGCTTTCACCATTTCAAATTCCAAAAACTGCTCCCAGAATTCATTTTCAGGAAGGGCCGCTCGGAGAAAAATCTTTTCTTTCTTGATGGGGTGCAGAAAAACCAATTGAAAGGCATGCAAGTTGATGCTTGCGTCTACATTGGCTTTGGGGAATCCGTACTTCACATCTCCTCGGATGGGGCATCCCATCGAGGCGAGTTGCACGCGGATTTGATGAGGTCTTCCGGATATGGGCCGCACTTCAATGAGCCAATGGTCATTGAGTGTGCCTAAGACTTTGTAGTTAAGTTCTGCTTTTTGGGAACCGGGTACTTCCTTATCATGGGCGGTCACTACATTTTTGACTTCATCTTTGGTCAGCCAATGGGTCAATTTGCCTTGCTCCTCCTTGGGTCTACGTTTGACGACGGCCCAATACACCTTATGTATGTCTCGCTTTCGAAAAAGTTCCATCATTCGTTCCAATCCTTTGGACGTGCGAGCAAAGGCAACCAATCCGCTTACAGGACGGTCTAGTCTATGGATAGGATGTAAAAATACGGCCCCAGGTTTTTCGTATTTGGAAGCAATGTATTCTTTGGCATAGTCTGTCAAGGTCTTGTCCTTGGTCTTGTCTCCTTGGACCAAAACTACTGCAGCTTTATTGACGACCAGTAGGTGATTATCTTCGTAGACTACGCTAAATGGGGCTGATTTCATGGAACAAAGGTAGTCTTAATTTTTGGTGAAGGGAAAAAGGGCTTGCTGCGTCCCCATCAAGTACCCTTTCTTTCTAGAAAAGCTCTGATTTCCTGGTCTTGAAGGTGGGCATTTAACCACCCTGCCTCCATAAATGCTCCATATTTTTTATAAAAATGAATCGCAGGTTCGTTCCAATCCAAGACTTGCCACATCATGCCCGAACAGCTTTCTTCCAAGGATTTTGCCATCACCTTTTCGAAAAGAAGCTTGCCGGCACCATTTCCTCGCTCCGATTCGGTGACGATGATATCTTCTAAGTAGAGACGCTTGCCTTTCCAAGTAGAATAGCGGTAATAGTACACTGCAATTCCGATAATTTCCTGATTTGATTTTTTTTCGCAGACGTAGCATCCGTACACGGGTTGGGCGCCAAAACCTTCCTTTTCCATTCGCTCCACGGTATTGGTGACTTGTTCTGGTGCTTTTTCATATAGCGCCAATTCTTGAATCAGTTCGAATACTCGTGGGAGGTCGGTTATTTTTCCTTCTCTTAGGGAATACATAAGTTTTTATGATCGTATAAGTTGATTATTTAGTAACTATGCTCCTAATTTAGACAAAACCAATTACCGAAATGTTTTTAGCCATAGATGCAGGCAATTCCAACGTGGTATTTGCTCTTTACGATGACACAAAGGACCAATGGACCAATCAATTTCGTGTAGAGACCAAAATCCCCTCTTTGGAGGTACAGCTGAGTCAAAAAGTCCCCTTGTACTTTTTGGAGCATGGCATTTCTGTAGATCAACTCCAACGCATTGGATTTAGTTCTGTGGTCCCCGAGATAAACGAAGCGCTTATTCGATTTTGCGAAGCTTTTTTTGGAAAAACCCCGCACCTGGTAGGCCCGAGTAGCTACGGTCCTTTGCCCATTACCACGGACAGGCCCAATGAGATTGGGGCCGACTTGATGTGCAACGCCATGGCTGCCTACAGTCGCTATTCCTGCCCGGTGATTGTAGTAGATTTTGGGACTGCTTTGACCTTTACTATGGTCAATGAGCGGGGGCTTATCCTAGGAGTAAACATTGTTCCAGGTCTCCAGACGGCCATAAAAGCACTTTTTATGAATACGTCCAAGTTGCCCGAGGTAGAACTGAAGTTGCCAGAATCTGCCCTTGGAAAAAATACGATTCATGCCATCCAAGCGGGGGTCTTGTATGGGTATACCGGTTTAGTGAAAGGAATGCTGGAGGAGATTAGAAAAGAAACGGGCATCACGTTTAAGGTGATTGCCACTGGAGGGCTTTCTTCCATTCTTGATAATCTCTCCTCCGAATTCGATGAGGTAGACAAAAACCTTACCCTAGAAGGATTACGGTTGATTACAGAAGCAAACTCCTGAGGAAATACCTGTCTTCAGCATCATTACCTAAAGGCATCTTTCTTCGATCAGGGATTATTTTTAACTAAAATGTCTTGAATGATGGACGCGGCATGGGAGATGCTATTTTCTATAAAAAACTCTCGGGTATTGAGTCCTCCACAGACTACCCCGGCCAGGTAGACCCCCTTCACATTGGATTCTTGATTGGCAGGGTCATAGCAGGGTTGACGTTTTTCGTCCAGGGCGAGAGATACGCCCAATTGATCCAGAAGGCTGAAATTGGGGCGATAACCCGTCATGGCCAATACCCAATCGTTGGCCAGGCGCTGGTCTCCTTCCGGGCTGCTAATCAGCACTTCGTCGGGGAAAATTTCCTTCACTCTTGACCGTGTATAAGCGCGAATGGAGCCTTCCCTTATGCGGTTCATGATATCGGGACGCACCCAGTATTTGACATTGTCATCTACCTCATCGCCGAGCAAGACCATGCTGACGGAAGCCCCTTTGCGCCAGCATTCCAAAGCTGCATCTACTGCAGAGTTGGCTCCGCCCACCACGAGTACTTTTTGACCAATAAAAGGCCAAGGCTCCTTGTAATAATGCAGCACTTTGGGAAGTTCTTCCCCTGGCACTTCCAACAGGTTGGGGAGGTCATAAAAGCCGGTTGCCAGAACAATTTTTCGACTCAAATAAGTTCCTTTAGTAGTTTGTACTGAAAAAAGATCTCCCTCTTTTTGAAGGGTGTTGACGGTTTCGTAGAGGTTGACCTGAAGTTGAAAAAGTTGGTAAATCCTCCGGTAATAGTCCAAAGCCTCGGTTCGGGTAGGCTTGGGACCCACGGACATAAACGGGATGCCAGCGAGTTCCAAGCGCTCCGCCGTGGAAAAAAAGGTCATGTTGACCGGATAGTTGTAGATCGAATTGCAGAGGGCGCCTTTTTCTAAAATCAGGTAGTTCAAACCTGCCTTTTTGGCTTCGATTCCACAGGCAAGGCCAATAGGCCCTCCTCCTATGATAATCAGGTCGTAGGGGGAAGTTTTTTCTTCTATAGTCATAGGGAAAGCTGAGGAATAAGGTCTTAGGTCATGAGAGACAAAGGTAATGTTGGCATTTGGGAAAAAGTCCCTTGGCCTACAAACAAAAATACAAAATTTGAGGCCTGCGTTATTTTTAGTTTATTTAAGAAGACTATGTATTTAAAGCCCATGAAACCTACCTTAATCGTACTTACAGGTGCAGCTAGCGGCATTGGAAGAGCCCTTTTTTCTTCCTTTTCCCAAAGGCAAATCCCTATGATTTTACTCGATTTGGAAGAGGAAAAATTAAAAAAAATGGCCGAAGGATTGTCTTTTGTAGAATGGGTGGCAGGGTCAGTAGCGGAGCCTAGCACTTGGGGTATTGTTTTAGAAAAAGGGAGTAAGAGTGGATTCATGATTTCCCACTTGATCAATTGCGCGGGTGTAATTCGCCCTGGGTTTTTGGAGGACTTTGCCCTGGAGGACATTGACTTTCATCTGGACTGCAATACCAAAGGAAGTATCCTAGGCACCACTTTGGTGGGGAGGTTGATGAAGAAACAACGTGGTGGACATATCATCAATATTTCTTCCTTGGCAGGATTGGCCCCGGTTTCGGGCTTGAGTTTGTATGCTGCCTCCAAATTTGCCATACGGGGCTTTTCCTTATCCATAGCGGCGGAACTCAAAAAATATGGGGTTTGGGTGACAGTCATTTGTCTCGATTTGGTCAATACTCCCATGCTTGACCTGCAGCTTGACTATCCCGAAGAGGCCAAACTCACCTTCAGTGGGCCAAGGCAAGTCTTGCAGCCCGAAGATGTGGTAAAAGTAATTGATCAGGTTATGAATCGCCCTCGGGCTCAAGTTTGTATTCCGGAGACTAGAGGACTTCTTGCTAAAATCGCCGGAGCTTGGCCTGCGGTAGGAGAATGGTTTAGAAAATCTTTAGAGAAAAAAGGGGCAAAGGAACTTAAAAAAAGAACCACAACACCCCCTAACTAACTCCATTCCAATAGCAAGAAAAGATTTCTTCCTAGAGGAATTTATCCCCCATTTTTTTCCGCTGTCCTATCTCCAGATCATTTTTTTTCGAGTGCTCGGGTCTGTCCCCCTTCTGGGATATCCAGATGAATTGGTCTAGTTAGGTCAAAAAAATACGATTTCTATTCAAAAAAGCACTTTTTTCTGCCCTGACTAGGCTGTAAAAGCTTACATTTTAAGCCAAAAATTTCTTTAATTTTTTAGTAAAAAGTGTTGTCTACAACTATTCTTTTGGCTAGTTTTGAGATAAAGTGGGAAAAAGTGGGAAAAAGTGGTAAAAATTGAAGTTTCTTTTCCTACTTTTGTTAATTCACAATTCTGCCCAGTAGAAGTCAAAAAATGTTCAACAGCCAATACGATAGCAAGCTAGATCCCAAGGGTCGCTTGGCGTTGCCCGCCAAAATAAAGGCGGCAATTCCAGAGGCCAATGGCATGTCGCTCATGCTCCGCATGGCAGAGGACAAATGCTTGGCACTCTATCCCATGGTAGAATACAAGAAGCTTGAGCATCAAATTAAATCCCTTAACATCAACAATGCCGAGCAGCGCATGCTGCAACGCTCTTTTTTCAATTCCATCGTTGAGGTGGAATTGGATGGTGCGGGGAGATTGTTGATTCCCAAGCTTTACCAAACCTATGCCAGTTTAGAAAAAGATGTAGTAGTCGTGGGCATGGGTACCCGAATCGAACTCTGGAATCCTGAAAATTACCTTAAAAACATCATTGTAGATACGGCAGACTTGTCTAGCCTAATGGAAAA
Organism: Bacteroidota bacterium; assembly: GCA_016866385.1. Lineage (GTDB taxonomy): Bacteria > Bacteroidota > Bacteroidia > Cytophagales > Cyclobacteriaceae > Algoriphagus. The sequence goes on along the minus strand of VGMU01000028.1, from coordinate 19,966 downwards.
ATACCTCTCCTAGAAAGCGATGGCTCCGTCTGAATACCATATCCCAGTGATGCTTACCCAATGCATTGAAGGGTTGGCTATACTCCCCGATGGAGTTTATGTCGATGTCACTTTTGGGGGAGGAGGTCATTCTAAGGCAATTATATCCCATCTGAAAGGGGGTCATCTCTATGGCTTTGATCAGGATGCGGATGCCTTGGCCAATGTGCCAGCAGATCCGCGATTTACCTTGATCCAGGCCAACTTCAGGGATCTCAAAAGGTACCTGAGACTGTATGATGTAAGCCAAGTGGATGGAATACTTGCTGATTTGGGAATTTCTTCTCATCAAATAGATGCTCCTGAGCGCGGGTTTTCTACTCGATTTCAGGGGAATCTTGACATGAGGATGAATCAGGCGGCAGGTCAAAGTGCAAAAGAAGTGCTCGCCACGTACCAAGAAGCTGCTTTGCATAAGATTCTTGGGCAGTATGGAGAAGTAAAAAATGCCAAAACGTTGGCGCAGGCCATCGTGGCAGAACGTAGCCTAAGGCCTTTGGATACGACAGAAAGTCTTATTGCTCTCCTGAAACGCTTTGCGCCGAGGGGAAAGGAATACAAGTACTACGCTCAAGTTTTTCAGGCCTTGCGTATGGAGGTCAATGATGAATTGAAAGCACTGGAGGAAATGTTGCTTAGTGCTGTAGAACTATTAAAACCCGAAGGACGATTGGTCGTGATGAGCTACCACAGTTTGGAGGACCGTTTGGTGAAAAATTTAATGACCAAGGGGAAGTTTCAGGGAGAAGTAGAAAAAGATTTCTACGGCAACCTGATTCGTCCGCTAGAGCCTGTTAGTAGGGGAGCAATCACTGCTACGGAGCAAGAGCTGGCGCAAAATCCCAGGTCTAGAAGTGCAAAATTGAGAATTGCGAAGAAACTAAAAATATGAGACAGAACACTTTCAAGAAAAAGCTTCAAGAGGGGAACAGCCCAAATGGCGGTTCTGGTAAAACCATTTTTTCTTGGATGGAAGAAAAATTGGATGTTACCAGAATCTTGGGGGAGGGGGTACCAGTACAGCTAGTACCGCCTGTAGGATTTTTAGTTATCCTGGCCTTGCTCTATATCTACAGCAACCATCGTGCTGAAATCATGGTCCGAAAGATAAATAGCGCACAACAGGAAGTACAAGACTTACGTGCCGATGTGACCACCTTGGAATCTGAATTTATGAAGAGCAGTATGCAGTCTGAAGTGGCCAAGCGTGCTGCAGCCCTCGAACTTTACGAATTGAACCAACCTCCTTACAAAATTGAAGTAGCCAAGTGAATATCAAACGCTCCATAGTGATCCGAGTAAGGGTAGTTTTTATCCTGGTAGCTTTGTGTGCATGCGCCATTCCCTACAAGGTGGCAGTAGTCCAGTTTATCGAAGGTGAAAAATGGAAGGAAAAGGCGGAGCAGGTCAACTTTCAATACCGTGAAGTAGCCGCTACTCGCGGCAATATCTATGCCGCTGACGGTAGCTTGTTGGCTACAAGCTTGCCTTTTTATCAAGTAGCCATAGACCCTACGGTAGTAGACGAGGATGACTTCACTTCAGGCATTGATTCTTTGGCTTACTATCTGTCTGCATTTTATCAGGATAAGCCTGCATCAGGCTACAAAAGAATGATCCTCGAGGCTCGGGCCAACAACAAGCAGTACCTTATGATCAATCGTAGGCAAATAGGCTATCAGGAAATGCAGCAGATGTCCAACTGGCCAATTTTTAACATGGGAAGAGTGAATGGGGGAATTATCTTTGAAAAAATCGAACGCAGATTTCAACCCTTCTCCTCCCTAGCCAGCAGGACCTTAGGCACCTTGAATGCCAATGGAGTTGGATCGGGCCTAGAATATAGCTTCAATACCTACCTCAAAGGCCAAGATGGAAAAGCGCTTTTTCAGCGGCTAGCTGGGGAAGTATGGAAGCCCCTCTACGATGTAGACGATATCAAGCCCCTGAATGGATTCGATATCACCACGACCTTAGACGTGACCATTCAGGATGTAGCTGAAGCAGCGCTTAGGAGGCAACTTGCTGATAGAGAAGCCGCCTTTGGCTCTGTGATTGTCATGGAGGTAAAAACCGGCCATATCAAGGCCATCTCCAACCTGGAGCGAAATGCCAGTGGCACAGGATACGTAGAAAGCTACAATTACGCAGTAGGGGACATGGGAAGTACCGAGCCAGGATCTACCTTCAAGTTGGTTTCCATGTTGGCCCTATTGGAAGAAAACAAGGTTAGCCTCAATGACATGATTGAAACGGGGAATGGGGTATACCGCTTCTACAGTCAGCCCATGTACGATGCCAAAAATGGAGGATATGGTACCATCACTGTCCGACAAGGATTTGAAAAATCTTCTAATGTGGCGATTTCCAAACTGGTAGATAGGCATTTTGGAGCTAATCCTTCCAAATTTTTAGCCTACTTGGACAAAATAGGATTGGCAGAACCTCTGGGGCTTCAGCTTTCTGGAGAAGGGAAACCCTTCTTCAAGAAGCCTGGAACAAACACATGGTATGGAACCTCCCTGCCTTGGATTTCAATAGGATACGAATCCAAACTCAATCCTATCCATACCCTTACCCTGTACAATGCAGTGGCTAACCAAGGGAAGATGGTAAAGCCCATTTTTGTAAAAGCAGTAAGTAATGGGGTCCAAACCATAGAGACTTTTGATACCCAAGTTATAAGAGAATCAATTGCCTCTCCGAAAACCATAGCACTGCTGCAGGAATTGCTCCTAGGAGTGGTCGAAAATGGTACGGCGAGAAACATTAAAAATCCCAACTATAAAATAGCCGGTAAGACTGGTACTGCCCAAAAGCTGATTGGTGGTACCTACCAGGAAGTTTATTATACCAGTTTTGCAGGCTACTTCCCAGCCGACAATCCAAAATATAGCATGATTGTGGTCATCGATAGTCCCAAAGGAATTGCTGCCTATGGAGGGGATGTGTCTGCTCCTGTCTTCAAGGAAATTGCCGATAAAATTTTTGCAACAGATCTGGAGTTGAACACCATCAATCAAAGCAAAATTCAACTTGCACAAAATCAAACTTCTTTGCTGCCCTCTGTGGCTGCGGGAAAAGGAGAGGAATTGAAAGAAATTTTTGACTACCTCAAACTTCCCTCTACCGCCATGGCTGGGGTAGATTGGGTAGCTCCAAGTACCATTTCCAATTCAATTACCATTCAAGTCATAGATACCGAAAAGCCTCTTGTGCCTGACGTCACGGGAATGTCCCTGCGTGATGCCCTATACCTTTTAGAAAATAAGGGCTTGAAAGTGAATTTTAATGGAAGAGGACGGGTAATTGGCCAGTCCCTTATTCCGGGTAGTCCATTGCTCCCCAACGCCACCATAGACTTAGTACTAGGATAAATGAACGTGCTGAAAGACATATTGTACAAAGTTTCCCTTACCTCTACCCTTGGTGACATGGAGAGAAAGGTGGAGGATTTGGTCTTTGATAGTCGCAAAGTGCGTCCCCACGTGGCTTTCGTTGCCGTGGTAGGAACGCAAGTCGATGGACATGACTTTATACCAGTAGCCCTAGAAAAAGGAGCTACTACCATTGTATGCCAACGGATGCCAGAACAAGTGAAAGATGGGGTGACCTACATTCAGGTTCTAGACTCCGCCAAGGCTTTGGGGATCATGGCGTCCAATTTTTATGGCAATCCTTCGGAGAAAATAAAGGTGGTGGCCGTAACCGGTACCAACGGGAAAACCACTACGGTAACGCTACTGCACCAGCTGTTTGTGCGTATGGGGTACAGTGTAGGGCTGCTTTCTACGGTAGAAAATAAAATCAACGAAGAGGTCATCCCTTCCACGCATACCACTCCTGACGCGGTAAGCGTACAAGATTTGCTCCGAAGGATGGTAGATGCCGGATGTACGCACTGCTTTATGGAAGCCAGTTCCCATGCCATTGTTCAAGAAAGAATCGCTGGATTAAAGTTGGCCGGGGCAGTATTTACCAACATCACGCACGATCACTTGGATTACCATGGCACTTTCGATGCCTACATACAGGCCAAGAAAAAACTCTTTGATGACCTCCCTAAAGATGCGTTTGCCCTGGTAAATGCTGACGACAAAAGGGGGGCTGTCATGATACAAAATTGTAAGGGCACCCTGCAAACCTATGGCCTCAAGTCTGCCGCAGACTTCAAGGCTAAAATACTATCCAACACCATAGAAGGCTTGGAATTGGATATACAGGGTAGGCCAACTTGGTTTCGAATGATTGGGGCTTTCAACGCCTATAACGTCCTGGCCGTACTCGGAGCGGCTGTTTTATTGGGTGAGGATGAGGAGGAGGTACTTAGGGAGCTTTCTGCCATAAAAGGAGCAAAAGGAAGGTTTGATCGCATTTCCAAAGGAGGCATTACCGCCATTGTGGACTATGCGCATACTCCAGATGCCTTAGATAATGTGCTCAAAACGATCAATGCTTTCCGAACAGGAAACGATCAGCTGATCACTGTGGTAGGTTGTGGAGGAAATCGCGACAAAACCAAGCGCCCTAGCATGGCGAAAATTGCTGTAGCAGAAAGTACCAAAGTAATCTTTACCTCAGACAATCCACGCTTTGAAGACCCCTTGGAGATTCTTAAAGATATGCAAGCGGGTGTAGGACCTACTGAATCTCGAAAGATACTATCTATTGTAGATCGTCGAGAAGCTATCAAAACAGCCCTCATGCTTTCTCAAAAAGGAGATATCGTGCTCGTAGCTGGAAAGGGACATGAAGATTACCAAGAAATAAACGGGGTCAAGGTTCATTTTGACGATGCAGAGGTAGTAATGGAACTATTGGATCAACTTATCGGAAACTGACATGCTCTATTCTCTTTTTGATTATTTAGATCGCGTTTTTGATATACCAGGCACAGGGGTATTTCGATACATTTCCTTCAGAGCTGGGATAGCTGCTTTAGTATCCCTATTGATTACTATCACTTTTGGTCACCACATTATCCACTGGATTCGAAATCGCCAAATCGGAGAAACCGTGAGGGATCTAGGCTTGGATGGGCAGTCTCAAAAGAAAGGAACCCCTACCATGGGTGGCTTGATGATGATAGCCGCCATCTTGATTCCTACCCTACTCTTTGCCAATCTCAATAATATCTATATCATCCTGCTCTTAATTACCACCATTTGGCTGGGATTTATTGGATTCCTAGACGATTATATCAAGGTTTTCCGAAAAAATAAGGATGGCCTCAAAGGGCGCTTCAAAATTGTAGGACAAATAGGCATCGGCATCATTGTTGGCGCTACCTTATATTACCACGACGATGTGGTTATCCGAGAATTTTCCACTCCCGTATCTGTGGAAAGCGGGGTCATTGAAACACCAGCATTTCAAGATGTGAAAGCTCTCAAGACTACCATTCCTTTCTTTAAAAATAACGAGCTAGACTACGAAAACTTACTGGGTTTCTTAGGTGAGTCCATGACTCCTGTGCTGTACATCTTTGTTGCCATTTTTATCATTACGGCGGTATCCAATGGAGCCAATATTACCGATGGAATTGATGGGCTCGCAGCGGGTACTTCGGCCATTATTGGACTTACTATAGCCATTTTTGCATACCTAAGTGGTAACGCTATTTTTTCACAATACCTCAATATCATGTATATCCCTAATTCGGGGGAACTGGTAATTTTTGCCTCCGCATTTATTGGAGCCTGTGTAGGGTTCTTGTGGTACAATGCCTACCCCGCTCAGGTCTTTATGGGAGATACAGGTTCTTTGATGTTGGGAGGGGTTATTGCTGTTTTGGCATTGACCTTAAGAAAAGAATTACTTATCCCCATCATGTGTGGGATATTCTTGGTAGAAAACTTGAGCGTCATGATTCAGGTGGCTTACTTCAAGTACACCCGTAGAAAATACGGAGAGGGACGGAGGATTTTTCTCATGTCTCCCCTACACCACCACTACCAGAAAAAAGGAATTCATGAATCCAAAATTGTCACACGCTTTTGGATATCAGGTATACTCCTGGCAGTAATCACCTTAGCCACCCTCAAACTTAGGTAAGCTTTATGAAACGCATCGCCATACTAGGAGCCGGAGAAAGTGGATTGGGAGCAGCATTGCTTGCCAAGAAGCAGGGCTATGCGGTATGGGTTTCTGATTCGGGGACTATTGCTGACTCCCGCAAAGAGCAGCTTCAAGCTGCAGGAATCCCTTTCGAGGAGAGTACCCATGACGAAGAAAAATTGTTGGCCTGCGAACTTATCGTAAAAAGTCCAGGAATTCCCCCCACGGCAGAGGTAGTGAAAAAAGTAGCCACCCAAGGTATTCCGGTGATTGATGAACTGGAGTTTGCTTACCGGTACAGCTCGGGGAAGGTCATAGCCATCACAGGTACCAACGGCAAAACCACCACTACCTTGCTTACTTACCACCTTCTTTTACAGGCAGGCTGGGATGTAGGCTTGGCAGGCAATGTGGGAAAGAGCTGGGCTGCCCAACTCCTTGAAAAGGATCATGCCTGGTGGGTTATTGAGGTATCCAGTTTTCAAATTGATGGTTTCCAGACTTTTAAGCCTCACATAGCCATCTTGACCAATATCACGCCCGACCACTTGGACCGTTACGATTACGAAATGGACCGCTATATACAGTCTAAAATGGGATTGTTTCAACACATGGGGCCAAAGGGAAAAGCAATTTGCTATTTGGAAGATGCCTATACTTCCCGGGGTATGCTCTTGAAACCTATGCAGGCAGAATTGTATGGAATTTCGCTTAGTAAAAAACAGGCACGAGGAGGCTACAGTAATGGAGAAACCTTAGAAATCGCGGTAGGTGAACGACACCTGCATATTCCTGTAACCCAGCTTTCAATCCAAGGGAAACACAACATCTTGAATGCCTTGTGCGCGGGTGTAGCCGCTGCCTTGGCGGGATTGAGTGAACTACAGATTTCCTCAGGCTATTCCACCTTCATCAATGCGCCCCACCGTATGGAATTGATTCGCACTTCTGAAGGAGTTACTTATATCAACGATAGTAAAGGGACCAATGTAGAATCTACCTTTTATGCCCTTTCCAGCTTTAAGCAACCCATCCTTTGGATTGCAGGAGGAGTGGACAAGGGTAACGATTATTCCCAGCTTAGTTCCGTAGTAGCTGGGGGAAGGGTAAAAGTTTTGATTTGTTTGGGTAAGGATAATGAAAAATTAAAAAAAGCCTTTGGAGGGATTCTTCCAAAAATCCTAGAAACCCAAAGCATGGAAGAAGCCATCCATTGGTCTCAAGAGCTTGCTCAAAAAGGTGATGTGGTCTTGCTTTCGCCTGCATGTGCAAGTTTCGATCTATTTAAAAATTACGAGGACCGAGGACATCAATTTAAAGTGGCTGTAGAAAAATTAACTCAAAAGCAAGAGGCATGACGCAGTTTAAAGCATGGATAGACGAACAGTTCAAGGGAGACCCCATCATTTGGGCCATCGTGATCTTTTTGTCCCTGTTTAGCATCTTGGTGGTGTACTCGGCCACAGGGACCTTGGCCTATAAGTCTGCCAAAGAAATTACCGAAGTCAATACCGAATCCTATCTGCTCAGACATTCTTTTCTTGTCTTTTTATCTCTTTTTGTCATGTGGCTCGCCCACAAAATGCCCTACAGGAAGTACGCACTCTATGCGCGATTGTTTATGTACTTGTCCATTCCGCTACTGATAGTAACTTACCTTTTTGGGTCCAACATCAACGAGGCCAATCGCTGGCTGATGATCCCTGTCATCGATCAAGCATTTCAACCCTCTGACTTGGCCAAGATTTCTTTGATTGCGGCTTTGGCAGCCATGCTCGCCAAAAGGCAAAGTAATATTGAAGATTTCGCAGGGACCATATTTCCGGTAATTATTTCTATAGGGGTGATTTGTGCCCTGATTGGGATGGCCAACATGTCCACAGCTATTCTGCTGCTGATTACTTGCTTACTCATCATGTTTATTGGTAGGGTGCCCATCAAGCACCTAGCTTTGGTGGTTATGGTCGGATTAATTGGTTTATCCGCTGCGGTATTATTGGGACAAAGAAAAGAGACCTTCTATTCTCGAATAGAATCTTTTATGGCCTCTTCCGAAGACGATAGTAAAATTCCTTTTCAGGCAGAGCAATCCTACATCGCTATTGCTACGGGAGGTATATCGGGTAAAGGCCCGGGCAATAGCGAACAGCGCAATACCTTGCCTCACCCCTACTCTGATTTTATCTATGCTATCATCATTGAAGAATATGGATTGGTAGGGGGAGCTTCGGTGCTGTTTATGTACCTCGCGCTGCTCTACCGGGGCATGCGAATCGTTGCCAACTCCAACAAAGCCTTTGGTGGCCTATTGTCTGCAGGATTAAGCTTTGCTTTGGTCATACAAGCATTGGTCAATATGGCCGTAGCCGTAGGCTTAGGGCCAATTACCGGACTGCCTTTGCCTTTATTGAGTATGGGGGGTACTTCCTTGATCTTCACAGGTACTGCCTTGGGAATCATTTTAAGTGTAAGCCGGGGAGATCACCAAGATGAGGGGGGCTCTTCCATGGAGTCTAAGAAAACAGGAAATAGATTACGAACTGCCTAATTCAAATTAACCATCAAAAAGACAACTACATATCGATTACTCATTAGCGGTGGAGGCACCGGGGGGCATATTTATCCCGCTATCGCCATTGCCAATGCCTGGAGGGATAAACATCCCGATAGCGATATCCTTTTTGTTGGGGCTTTGGGAAAAATGGAAATGCAAAAAGTACCTGAAGCAGGATATGAAATTCAGGGATTACCGGTAGCTGGGCTACAGCGCAAGTTGACTTTAGCCAACCTCAGTTTCCCTTTCAAATTATGGAAAAGCTTACGCAGGGCCTCTCGAATAGTGAAAGAATTCCGACCCCAAGCTGTAGTAGGAGTGGGAGGGTATGCGAGTGGTCCTGTACTTTATGCAGCTCAATCCAAAGGAATTCCTACACTACTTCAAGAACAGAATTCTTATGCCGGTCTGACCAATAAGATTTTGGCCAAAAAGGCTGCATCCATTTGCGTTGCTTATCCGGGTATGGAAAAGTTTTTTCCTAAAGATAAACTCAAGTTTACAGGCAATCCGGTGAGAAAGGACCTGCTCGATTTGTCTGGAAAAAGGGAAGTGGGGATGCAACATTTTAGTTTGGATCCAAGCCGAAAAACCATTTTAGTCTTAGGAGGATCTTTGGGGGCTAAAACCTTAAATCTGGCGGTTCTCCATGACATGGAGAAGTTGGAGAATGCAGGCTACCAAGTCCTTTGGCAAAGTGGCAAATTCTATTTTAAAGAAATGCAAGCTGCCCTTAACCAATCGGTTTTGGCTCATGTGCATGTTCGAGAATTTATTCGGGAGATGGACCTAGCCTATGCGGTAGCAGATGTTATTGTTTCCCGTGCAGGTGCCCTTTCCGTTTCCGAGCTTAGTCTGGTGGGGAAACCTGTGGTGTTTATTCCTTCTCCGAATGTAGCTGAGGATCACCAAACCAAAAATACTCAAGCCTGTGTACAGCACGGTGCCGCCTTGCTACTCAAAGACACGGAGGCCGTGGGGAAATTGAAAACCATCCTTGATGGCCTATTTCATGAAAGTCTGAAAGCCCAAAGATTGGGAGAAAATATAAAAAAAATGGCCATGCCTGATGCGGCAAATGCCATAGTGAAGGAAATAGAATTTTTAATCAAATGACATTTAAAGGGATACATAAGGTCTTTTTTCTTGGCATCGGCGGCATTGGCATGAGTGCCTTGGCCCGTTGGTTTCAACAAGAAGGCTTTGTGGTTGCCGGATACGATAAAACCCCTTCTCCTTTGACCGATTCATTGGAAGAAGAAGGAATGCATGTCATTTTTAAAGATAAAAAAGACGCGGTACCCCAAGAATTTTTAGAAAATCCAGGAGAAGTATTGGTGGTATGGACTCCCGCCATTCCTAAAGACAGCGAACTGCTTCTCTTTTTTCAATCCGGCTTTACCCTTAAAAAGCGTGCTGAGGTTCTGGGTATGATTACCCAAGACCAGTATACCATAGCTGTAGCCGGAACCCACGGCAAGACCAGTACTTCTTCTATGGTTGCCCATCTTTTGAAATCTGCCGGAAAACCAGTAACTGCATTTTTAGGGGGAATTACGCAGAATTACAACAGCAACTTGATCCTCTCGGGTAAGTCCAAAGAAGCGCTAGTGGTGGTAGAGGCGGATGAATTTGATCGTTCCTTCCACAAGCTTCATCCCAACGAGGCGGTGGTTACCAGTGCGGATCCGGATCATTTGGATATTTATGGAAACGAACAAACGATCCTGGAAGGCTTTCGAGAATTTATTCGGTTGCTGGATAAAAAAGGCAAACTCTACTTACAAAGTCATGCCCAATACCGATTGGGAGAATTAGGGATTGCTTCCTCCAACATACGAGAGTACGGACTACGCTCTTCTGGTATACATGCCGAAAATATTCTTGCCAAGCCCAATTCCTTCCAATTTGATTACATCGGAGGCAAAACAGAATTGAAGGCTTTGGAATTGCATATTCCAGGTTTTCATAACGTAGAAAATGCCTTGGCAGCCATTGCCATTGCTTTGGACCATGGTTTGACGGAAGAACAGGTTCGTACGGGAATCAAGTCCTTCCGCGGGGTCAAACGAAGGTTTGAAATCCATTCTTCCGTGCCCGGGAAAATTTACATTGATGATTACGCTCACCATCCTGAAGAAATTAAGGCCTGCCTAAGTTCGGTTAGGGCCATGTATCCTTCTCAGAAAATGACGGCAATCTTTCAGCCGCACTTATTTACGCGTACTAAAGATTTTGCCGAAGGCTTTTCTGAAAGTCTTTCTCTTGCCGATGAAGTAGTCTTACTTCCTATTTATCCAGCGCGGGAACTTCCCATAGAGGGAGTGACTGCCGAAATGTTGCTTCCAAAAATTGTGACAGAGATCAAAATCTGTATTCAGAAAACCGAAGTGATGGACTACTTAGCTAAGTCCTTGCCTGAGGTATTGGTGACCCTAGGTGCTGGGGACATAGACAGGCTGGTGCCTGGTATTGCGAATTGGACGCATTCACGAAAACTTTTGGAAGCCTCATGAACAAGTCAAAACTTAAAAAGATACTTGTGACGCTGAGCCTTGTAGTGGTGGCTGGAGGATACATAGGTTTTGCTGAGAAGCAACAGCAACTCAAAACCTTTAAAGGGATTGAAATCCATCTTACTCCTGTAAACGGGATTTATTTTGTGGAAAAGAAGGAAATCCAAGACATCCTTGGAGCAGCATTTCCAGAATTGAAATCGGGACTTCCTTTTAATGAAATTCCGCTTCAAGACATAGAGAAAAGGTTGCTGGGTCATCCCTTTATCCGATCGGTGGAAGCCTTTGTAACCGAAGAAGGGATGGTACAATTACAAATGGAGCAGCACGAACCCATCGCTCGTATTGCCCGCCCCGATGGGCCTGACGCTTACATTACTAAAGAAGGCAAAATCATCGGAACCTCGCCTACCTATACCAGTCGTGTTTTGGTATTGCATGGTCTATACATTGGTATTTTGATGGATATGGGAAGGTTAGATGCCATGCCTGAATTACTTCCTTTGATTGAATTTATTACACAAAATAAATTTTGGAATTCTCAAATCACCGAATTAGAAATTCATTCAAAAAATGACATTCGCTTGTACCAGCAAGTAGGTAAGCAGGTCATTGAATTTGGTGATGCCAGAAATTATGAAAGTAAGTTTAAACGAATAGAAGTACTCTATAAAGAAATACTATCTAGAAAAGGCTGGAATGCTTACCAGCACATTAGTGTAAAGTTTGCAAATCAAATCGTATGTGAATAAAGCTTGGATATGGAAAATGACAAATTAATTGTAGGTCTTGACATCGGAACGACCAAAATCTGCGCCATCATCGGACGAAAAAATGAATTCGGAAAACTGGAAGTGCTTGGCATGGGCAAGTCCGTTTCAGACGGAGTGGAGCGTGGTATTGTGACCAATATTGAAAAAACAATTACCGCTATTGAAAAGGCAGTGGAGGAATGTTCCAACATGGCAGAAGTGGATATTGCCGAAGTCATTGTAGGCATTGCTGGCCAGCATATTCACAGCAAGATCATGCACGGTAGCATTATGAGGCCTCCTTCAGAAGATGAAATCACGGTAGAAGATGTACAGCGCCTCACATCTGATATGCACAACATCGTCGTGCCTCCAGGTAATAGCATAATCCACGTCATGCCGCAGGACTATACCGTAGACTATGAAGGAGGAATTAAAGATCCTGTGGGCATGTCAGGGACTCGGCTGGAGGCAGATTTCCATATCATTACTGCCCAAACTTCAGCCATCAACAACATCAATAAATGTGTCAAACGTGCCAAACTAACGTCCAAGCAATTGATTCTGGAGCCTTTGGCTAGCTCACTTTCTGTGCTGAGTGAAGAAGAAAAGGAAGCGGGAGTATGCTTGGTGGATATTGGAGGAGGCACTACAGACATTGCTATTTTTTACGAAAACATCATTCGCCATACGGCGGTCATTCCCTTGGGGGGCAATATCATTACTGCCGACATTAAGGAAGGATGTATGCTGATGCAGAGCCAAGCGGAGTTATTGAAAACGCGGTTTGGCAAGGCCATCACTGAAGAAGCCAACCCCAACGAAATCGTATCTATACCAGGATTGAGAAATCGCCCTCCCAAAGAGATTTCCATTCGAAACCTCGCTTCCATCATCCAAGCCAGAATGGAGGAGATTATCGAGATCGTACAGAACGAAATTATGCAGAGCGGCTATTACAAAAAATTGGCTGGAGGGATAGTATTGACCGGGGGAGGATCTCAGTTACAATGCATCTCTCAGCTATTTGAATACATGACTGGACTAGACACCCGAATTGGATTTCCTAACGAACACCTAGGAAAGTCCGTCATCGATGAAATCAAAAGTCCCATGTATGCCACTACCGTAGGTTTGGTCTTGGCTGGATTTAAATCCCTGGACACTCGAGAAGAACTTTATCAGAAAAGAAAAGCCAATTCGGGAGTGAAACCCAAGCAAATGGATAAGCGAGAAGTCATCTCTAAAGATTTCTTCAAAAGCATTGGAGACCGACTTAAAACGATCATTTCAGACGATATCGGAGACGATACCGCCTACTGAAAAGGATTAAGGTACAGTACCCAATTTTAGAATTCAAGTACCCAGTAGAAGAAAATTTTCACCAATTAATATATGTCAGATAACATGAAAGATTACCGATTTGATCTCCCAAAAAATCAAAAGTCCATCATCAAGGTCATTGGTGTTGGTGGCGGTGGTAGCAATGCCGTCAACCACATGTATGGCCAAGGAATCAAGGACGTAGAGTTTGTCGTGGTAAATACCGACGCACAAGCGCTTAAGTCAAGTCCCGTTCCTCTACGACTACAGTTGGGAGCCAACCTAACAGAAGGCCTTGGCGCAGGAGCGAATCCTGAACAAGGCAAAAATGCTGCCCTAGAATCTCATGAGGAAATCAGGGAGCTACTTGCCGACAATACCAAGATGGTATTCATTACCGCAGGTATGGGAGGAGGTACCGGTACAGGCGCAGCGCCTGTAGTTGCAAAAATTGCTAAGGAACTCAACATCCTTACCGTAGGTATAGTGACTGCCCCCTTTATGTTTGAAGGGAAAAAGAAAATGGCTGTGGCCCAGGCAGGGATAGAATCTCTACGCGAAAACTGCGATACGGTCCTGGTGATTCTCAATGACAAGTTGAGAGAAATCTACGGCAACTTGGCCATCCGTACTGCCTTCAGTAAAGCAGATGATATTCTCAGCACTGCAGCTAGATCAATCGCTGAAATCATCACCATCCACCAAGATGTCAACGTGGATTTTGAAGATGTAAAAACGGTGATGAAGGATGCTGGTGCTGCAGTGATGGGTTCGGCTACCGAAGAGGGAGAGGGTCGTGCTATTCGTGCGGCAGGATCTGCGATTTCTTCTCCATTGCTCAACAATGTGGATATCAAAGGGGCACAAAAAATACTCCTTTCCATCATGTCTGGAGAGGAAGAAGAACTTTCTATGGATGAACTCAGTGATATCACCGAGTTTATACAGGAAAAAGCTGGGGACAATGCCGAAGTTATTTTTGGTCAAGGAATTGACCCTGAGTTGGGCAGAGCCATTCGTGTAACGGTCATCGCCACTGGCTTCGAACCGGTTAACTTTTCTGAAAGAAATCACAGCACGAGTGATTCGACCCCTTCAACTCCTTTGGTAGCCCCTATACAAAATACCCCTGAGACTGCTCCAGAAATAATTAAAACAGTAATCGATCTGGACTCCGGAAAAACTGAACAGGTCAAAGAAGAACCTATCCTAGGAGGAAGCACCTTTACCTTTTCTTTTCCAAGAGTAGAAACTACCCAACTTTTTCCTGAAGAGGAAATTGAAAAGGAAGAAGTGAAGGAAGAAATCGAAGAAGAACTACACAGTGTAAGAGAAGAGGAGGAAGTTATCTACTCGGCTCCCATTTTCTCCGAAACTCCCGAAGTAGAAATTCCTCTAGATGAAGAAAAAATCGTTCACAACTTGTATAAGGAAGAGGAAATGCCAGAAAATCAGGCTTCTGACGTTCCCCCTGCACCTTTGGCTCCGGTCTTTTCCAACGATTACTACGAGCAAATGAAGTTGAAGGCTATACAACGAGCCCACGAGCGATTCGAGAAATTGAAAGGGGGACGTTTGATTACGGCTTCTTCAGAGGAGCTAAACGACCAGATGGTGGTGCCTGCTTATCAGAGAAAAAATGTGATTCTCAATGAGCCTGAGCATAGCTCAGAATCCAATATCAGCAAGTTTAATCTTTCTGAAGAAAACGAAATCTTGGGAAATAATAGGTTTCTACACGATAACGTAGACTAATTAAAATTCTAGCAGCATGTCTGCATGGGTGTGTAGTAGTTCTACATACAGCCTGTTGGTGAGCAGGTTATCTGACATGTGTTGCTCTATTTTTGCCAGTTTTGGCTTTAGAGCGAGAACATGCATACCCAAATAATGGAAGATGTCGGTGAGGTGGCTCAAAGCGATGCCACCCCCGCCTATTCCTGAAGACAAGCCAACCAAGGCACATTTTTTATTTGCAAAGGAATTGGGGTAGCTCATCCCATCGATGAATGATTTGAGGATACCTGGAAATGAACCGTTGTATTCGGGCACGATAAAAACAAACTTTTTACCCTCTTTAACCCGATCATGAAAGGCATTGAATTCCGGATTCTTCCCGTTGTTTTCGTACAAGGCAGCTGCTGTAAAATCGGCAGGTAAGTCGGATAAGTAAAGAATTTCAGAAGTAGCTCCTTTTTCTGCTAAAATCTGCTGGTAAAGCGTAGCGATGGTACTTGAAACTGCGTTTTTACGGTTGGTACTAACAATGATCTTAATCATGGGGTGAATTTTATCCCCTTTATACACAGAAGTACCTAGAAAAGTTCGAACAATTTTTCAAAATCCTATCTTTGAAGCAGCAACCACCAATTAAAAATGGACTACAAGCAGCAAGTGGAACAGGCCATGGCCTACATCCAAGGCATTCATGCCGATCCCGTAGCAATTGGGATTATTTTAGGAACGGGTCTTGGAAACTTGGCTTCCCAGATCCAAGTAGACCTGGAAATCCCCTATCAGGAGATCCCTCATTTTCCTGTTTCTACGGTAGAAAGCCATAGCGGCACCTTACTTTTTGGCCGATTGGGAGGAAAAAAAGTCCTGGCTATGAAAGGGCGCTTGCATTACTACGAAGGCTATTCCATGAAGGAAGTTACCTTTCCCATTCGAGTAATGCGTGGATTGGGAGTACAAACTCTCTTGATATCCAATGCCTCGGGAGGTTTGAACCCAGCACAAGCTGTTGGCGAGGTCATGGTGATTTCAGATCACATCAACCTCTTTCCAGAAAATCCCCTGCGTGGAAAAAATTACGAGACCTGGGGACCACGATTTCCGGACATGAGCGTGCCCTATTCCCCTCGGTTGATTGAATTGGCTTTACAGATTGCACAAGAAAAGGGTCTCAAGTTGCATACTGGGGTGTATTGTGGGGTAGAGGGCCCAAACTTGGAGACTCCTGCTGAATACAGCTACCTGCGGACTATCGGAGGAGATGCAGTGGGCATGAGCACAGTACCAGAAGTACTCGTGGCCTGTCACGCGGGAATGGAAGTATTTGGCTTGTCAGCGATCACAGACCTAGGGGTGCCGGGCAAAATTCATCAGGTGTCCCTAGAGGACGTGATTGCTGCTGCTACACTAGCCGAGCCCCTCATGAGTATAATCTTTCAAGAGCTTGTTACTAGACTTGACCTTAAAAAGTAAGGCCTTTGTGTAGGAGGCCTCATCTTGGTTTTTTAAGTGGATGTTACTCTTCAGGGAGCTGGGGAATGGTTTGTACCAATTTTTCCATAAATGGACGAATCTCTTCGGGCCACAATTCTGGGATTTTTCCCACTTGCCACCAGATGATTTCTGCTTCACGCTCAAAGGCCAAATAATAGCCGCCCTCTTCCACACAAAGCGGACAGGCAATCAAGGTAAGCCCTCGAGGCATCAGGTAGTCCTTGGGAAAGGATTGCTCCAAATCTTTAGCCAGTAAGGCGTACTTATCTTCTTTCGGCGTTTTGGAGTAGGTGATGATGGGGGCTTCTCGAAAACTATTCATGTTGTCCACATAAAGCTTTCCACCTACGTATTTGTATATTTGGATGCAGTTGCCAGTACAGCGAAAGTTCCATTGTCCAAAAATAAATGCCTCTTGTTCGGGCTTTTCTTCTTCCTTGCAAGTAGTTAGTGAAAAAAGGAGGAGTAGAAAAAAGACTGATTTCTTTCTCATCATTTTGATTTTTGCGAGTATACGGATAAATAAATCTTTGTTACCTGCCAATTATCGGAAATCTTTTGAAAAAAGATTCCCATCTAAGTAATTCCGTTATTTCCTTTCAATGATGGTGAAGCTTGACAACTGAATTCGAGTTTACTTTTTTAAATTCATGTAATCCACCACCAGGTAACTCAAGGCGCGGACGCCGAGGGTAAATCCGCTTTCATCCAGGTAAAAGTCTGGGGTGTGGTGGGAGGGAGTTTTGAGAGGATCAGCACCTGGCTTCATGCCCCCCAAGAAAACAAATACGCCTGGCTTTTCTTTTTGGAAGAAGCTGAAATCTTCCGAACCCGTCATCGGGTCCATCAAGATTAAATTTTCTTTTCCTGCAGCCGATTCTAGGCTAGGAAGCATTTTAGCCGTCAAGGCCTCGTCGTTGACGGTGGCAGGATAAAGCTTGAGAATATCTACTTCTGCCTTGGCTCCAGCGCTTTCGGCAATATTCGTGGCGATTTCATTGATTCTGCGGTGGACAAGCGCTTGTTGGTCATCGCCAAAGGTGCGGATGGTACCGATGAGTTCCACTTTTTCAGGGATGATGTTGTGGCGAATGCCCCCATGAATGGCACCTACGGTGACTACGGCGGGGTTCTGGGTCACATTTACGCTGCGGGACAGGATGGTTTGCAGACCGGTAATGAGTTGTGCAGAAGTGACGATGGGATCTACGCCTGACCAAGGGGAGGCTCCATGAGCTTGTGTCCCTTGGACATTGATGGTCAAGATATCTACTGCCGCCATGGTTGGCCCTGGTCGGTAACCGATTTTTCCAGCTTCGATTTGCGCCCAGATGTGCAGGCCAAAAATGGCGTCCACGTCTTTCATGACTCCTTCTTTCACCATCAATTCGGCGCCCGCCATGGGTACTTCTGTGACTCCTTCCTCTGCAGGTTGGAAGATAAACTTGACCGAACCTTCCAATTGATTCTTATGTGCTGCCAATATCTCGGCTACCCCCATCAAGATGGCCGTATGGGAATCGTGTCCACAGGCATGCATGACGCCGGTTTGCTGTCCATTATAGGTAGCCGTGACAGTAGACTTGAATGGCACATCTACCCGCTCCGTGACTGGAAGGGCATCCATATCGGCGCGTAGGGCCACCATGGGGCCGGGTTTGCCGCCACGAAGTACGCCGACTACCCCAGTCACCGCTACATTTTCGGTTACTTCCATGCCTAGGGAACGGAGGTGATCGGCGACAATCTTGGCGGTGCGCACTTCCTGATTTCCCAGTTCGGGATGCTGGTGAAAATCCCGTCTCCACTCGATGACTTTGGCTTCTACGGCCTGCGCTTTCTGGTCAATGCTAGGATGAAGTTTGGACTGACCTACCACAGTAGCGGAGATCAAGAGTAGGGGAAGGAGGATTTTTCTCATGGTCAAGACAAAGAAAGTTTCAATTCAAACAAATGTAGCTGATTTTAGGAAATGCAAAAGTTTTCCTTGGGTTTGAGAGGTCTAAAAAGCAAAAACTCCCATTCCTAAATTTGAGATGGGGGTTTGAAAAAATTTCGATCTACTTACTTTTTCATTCCCATAAAGTCTACCACAAAGTAGCTCATTACGCGAACGCCGAGTACGAAGCCACTTTCGTCCAAATAAAAGTCTGGAGTGTGGTGGGAAGGAGTTTTGGTGGGATCGCCTCCTTTTTTCATGCCTCCCAAACCGATAAATAAACCTGGCTTTTCGCGCTGGTAAAAGCTAAAATCTTCTGCTCCGGTTACGGGAGGGTTGACCTGTACATTTTCCTTGCCTGCAGCGGCTTCCAAGGTGGACACCATCTTGGCCGTAAGGTCGGGGTCATTGACGGTGGAAGGGTACAACTTGGTGATATTGACCTCTGCACGTGCACCTGCACTCTCTGCGATATGGGTGGCGATCTCGGTAATACGTCGATGCACCAGATCTTGCTGCTGCTCTCCAAAGGTGCGAATGGTACCGATCATTTCAACTTTTTCAGGAATAATGTTGTGGCGAATGCCTCCATGAATGGCACCTACGGTGACCACGGCAGGATTTTTGAGTGACGTTGACGCTGCGAGACAAGATGGTCTGCAGGCCAGATACAATCTGCGAAGCGGTCACAATCGGGTCTACCCCGGACCAAGGCGAAGCGCCGTGTGCCTGGGTACCGTGCACGGTAATTTCCAAGTTGTCCACGGCAGCCTGAGCAGGTCCAGAGCGGTAGCCAATCTTACCTACCTCGGTTTGTGCGGAGATGTGCAAGCCAAAGATGGCGTCCACGTCTTTCATCACGCCTTCAGCCACCATTTGTTTGGCCCCCCAGGAAGTCACTCCCGGTTGGTAGATGCCTTCTTCGGCGGGTTGAAAGATAAATTTAACAGAACCTTCCAGCTGCGATTTCATTCCAGAAAGTACTTCTGCCACTCCCATCAAGATGGCCACGTGGCTATCGTGTCCGCAGGCATGCATCACGCCAGTTTGCTGCCCATTGTAGGTGGTAGTTACTGTGGATTTGAAAGGCAAGTCTACTCGCTCGGTCACAGGCAAGGCATCCATGTCTGCTCGTAAGGCAACCATGGGCCCTGGCTTGCCTCCACGCAGGATACCCACTATCCCGGTAGTGGCTACCCCTTCCTGCACTTCAATGCCCAAGGCGCGCAGGTGATCGGCTACCAATTTGGCAGTTCTTACTTCATTGTTGCCAAGTTCGGGATGCTGGTGAATGTCACGTCTCCACTCTATCACTTTGGATTCAATGGAGGCAGCCTTTTGGTCGATGTTGGGACGAAGTTTGCTTTGGGCAAAGGCGGTACTGCTCAACAGCAGCAGGGGAAGGATTAATTTCTTCATAGCGGGGTAAATGGTTGGTGGTAACTTGAAAGTTGAAAATTAAATCAACGGTTGGAATTTGCACGAAATTTTGGATAAAGCCTAGGTTTAAAGAACTTTTCGGCTAGAATTGACTTTACTAGGTAGAAAAATACTTCTC
>VGMU01000027.1 GCA_016866385.1 Bacteroidota bacterium | reverse complement strand
GCAGGACGTTAATTGAACCATCTTCTGAGCACTCCGAAATATTCCCAAAAGTCACCGTTTATTGTACTTATTAACCAACCTTTAACATGTTTATCCTGCCTTCAACAGCTTAACCAGTTAACCAATTAATCAGTTAAACATTTAACGCCTTTAACATTTTTAACAATTCATATTCCTATGTCCACTACCACTTACATCCCTTACAAAGTTAAAGACATCTCCCTAGCGGAGTGGGGAAGAAAAGAAATTCGTTTGGCTGAAGCCGAAATGCCAGGATTGATGGCCCTTCGTGCTGAATTCGGTCCATCACAGCCCCTGAAGGGTGCGCGCGTGGCCGGCTGTCTTCACATGACCATCCAAACTGCCGTGTTGATCGAAACCTTGGTTGCCCTGGGCGCTGAGGTGACCTGGTCTTCATGCAATATTTTCTCTACCCAAGACCATGCTGCTGCGGCCATCGCTGCTGCGGGCATCCAAGTCTATGCTTGGAAGGGACAAACTGCCGAGGAATTTGATTGGTGCATCGAGCAAACGCTATTTTTCGGCGAAAGCCAGCAGCCCCTCAACATGATCCTAGACGATGGGGGTGACTTGACCAACATGGTGCTTGATCAGTACCCTGACTTAGTGGCAGGTATCAGAGGGCTATCTGAAGAAACGACCACAGGTGTACACCGTCTGTACGAGCGCATGAAAAACGGCACGCTCCCTATGCCTGCCATCAACGTGAATGACTCAGTAACCAAATCCAAGTTTGACAACAAGTACGGCTGTAAGGAATCCCTAGTAGATGCGATCCGTCGTGCTACGGACGTGATGATGGCGGGTAAAGTAGCCGTTGTGGCTGGCTACGGTGACGTAGGAAAAGGATCCGCTGCCTCCCTTCGTGGAGCTGGTGCTCGTGTAATCGTAACCGAAATCGACCCCATCTGTGCGCTACAGGCTGCTATGGACGGCTTTGCCGTGAAGAAGATGGCTGATGCGATTAAAGAAGCAGACATCGTGGTGACTGCTACGGGCAACAAGGACATCATCACCGGTGCTCACTTCAAGGCGATGAAGGACAAGGCGATCGTATGTAACATTGGCCACTTCGACAACGAAATCGACATGGCTTGGTTGAACGAAAACTATGGCAACACGAAGAACGTGATCAAGCCTCAGGTGGACTTGTATGAAGTAGATGGCAAGGAGATCATCATCTTGGCGGAAGGCCGCTTGGTAAACTTGGGTTGCGCTACAGGTCACCCCTCCTTTGTGATGTCCAACTCCTTCACCAACCAGACTTTGGCGCAATTGGAATTGTGGGCCAACTACAAGAACTATACTCCTGGTGTGTATGTACTTCCCAAGCACTTGGACGAGAAGGTTGCCTTCTTGCACCTGGCCAAATTGGGCGTACAGCTGGATACCCTTTCCGACGACCAAGCCAAGTACATCGGAGTGGAAGTGAAGGGGCCGTTTAAGCCGGAGTACTATCGCTATTGATTAATTATTTAAATGGTTAACTGTTTAACTGTTGAAACCGGGAATTTGGGAAAGGGAAATTGTTAAATGTTAAAGGTTAATTGATCATCCAGAGGCTGATCGTTAAAGTGCTTCATTCGTAATTCCATTCAGAATTTACATTTTTAACCTTTAACGCTTAACATTCTTATTCCAGTTAACCAATTAACCGACCTGTCTGCCGAAGGCAGATTAACCAATTAATCAATTAACCGATAAATCACCCCTTTAAAAAAAGGAGTTCTTTTGGAGCTCCTTTTTTCTTTTCTATCTTCTCTAGGGGTGGTATATTGGAGTTAAATTGAATTAGATGTTATGAACTATACGGAAGGCATGCTCCGAGAAGGATCTTTGAAGGGCAAAAACATTTTGATTACCGGTGGAGGTACAGGCCTAGGTCGTGCCATGGGCGAGTATTTTTTGGAACTGGGGGCCAACCTAATTATTACCTCCAGAAAGTTGGAAGTCTTGGAACAAACTGCCCAAGAGATGATGAATAATACTGGGGGAAAGGTGATTCCCTTGGTTTGTGATGTACGAGATATGGCCCAAGTAGAGGCCATGTGGGCACAGTGTATAGCTACTTTTGGACAAATCCATGGGGTATTGAATAATGCGGCTGGTAATTTTATTAGTCCTACCGAGCGACTTTCGGCAAATGCCTTCAATACCGTCTTAGATATTGTCTTGAAGGGCACATCCCAAGTGACGCTTACGGCTGGTAAGCATTGGATTGCTGCCAAGCAGCCGGGGGTATTTTTAAATATCGTGACGACTTATGCCTGGACGGGTTCGGGCTATGTGGTCCCTTCGGCAGCGGCAAAGGCGGGAGTTTTGGCCATGACCAGATCCTTGGCGGTAGAATGGGCCAAATACGGCATTCGATCCAATGCCATAGCTCCTGGTCCCTTTCCTACGGAGGGAGCGTGGAGCCGTTTACTCCCCGGGGAGTTGGTCAAAAAATTTGATCCTGCAAAGAAAGTTCCTGTAGGCCGGGTAGGGGTGTATCAGGAACTTGCTAATCTTGCGGCGTATTTGATCTCTGATTTTTCTGCCTACATCAATGGAGATGTCATCACCATCGATGGTGGAGAATGGTTGAAGGGTGCAGGAGAGTTTAACAATTTGGAAATGGTACCTCAAGAAATGTGGGATATGATGGAGGCATCTCGAGGAAAAAAGCCCTAAGCCCCAAATTGCTTTGGGGCTATGTCAAAGCCAAATGGAAAATTAGAGGTGCCTAGTAATTCGGTAATCGAATGCCTTCCAATTGATCCATAGTAATTCAAAAAAGTCTCGCCAAATACAAAAAATGCAAACCCCATCCTTGAATCTGAACCGTCAGGAGTTTGGAAATTCTGCCAACATAGGCAATGTCCTTTCCTTGGAGCAAGCCCATGCCCTTTTGAATGAATGGGTACTCAATGAGCGTTTGAAAGTGCATATGAAACAAGTGGGACACCTGATGAAAGTATATGCACTAGAACAGGGTCTTGATGAGACTCAAGCCCATAAATGGCACCTGGCAGGGCTGCTTCATGATGCAGATTGGGACCAATGGCCCGACCAACATTGTCGGAAAATCATTGAGGAGCTGGAGGCAAGAGCCATCGATTCAGAGATCATTCGAGCCATCGCCTGTCATGGTCCCCGCTATTTTGGAGTAGAGCCCCGTACCCCGATGGACAAGATGCTTTATGCCTTTGATGAACTCAGCGGACTGGTCCATGCCTACTCCCTGATGCGACCGGAAGGCTATGTAGGTATGGAAGTTAAGGGGGTGAAAAAACGGCTTAAAGACAAAACTTTTGCCGCCCAAGTAAGCCGGGAGGATATTGATGATGCCGCCCAGCGTGCAGCAATCCCTGTGGATGACTTGATTGCATTTGTGGTTGCCCATCAAGGCTCCACTGATTTAGCATAGAGTAAAAAAGGTCCGTATCTGCAACCCTTTTTTTATTCTTCTTCCAATTCCTGAGTTATAGGTTTGAAATTTTCTGGAGGAAGGCCTGGACTAATCTCTGATTTTTCAAAAGGGAATACTTCTAAGATGGCGCTTTCTGTAATATCTGGTACTCTGAAGCTAACCAACATTGAGCCAAGACTTTCCTGAATTCTATCATAGGCTTGTTTGACATCCACTGCGGTCACAATCATGTATTGGGTCACCTTTTTTTCTTTCCCACTATCTCCGTCAGCAATCAAGTAGGTTACCTTACACTTGTACCAAATCTCTGCATCCTTATAAAAAAAGACATCCACGATATTGCTTTTACTTATTCCAGTGACTTGAAAATCTCCTCGAATTTGGGCGCTGAGTTTAGCATACAGGATAGTTTCTGCTTCGGTAAAGGATACCGCATCCACTAAATATTGTTCTGAAATACTTTTCAAAAGACCTTCTTCCGTCTCTTTGGCATACTTTACTTTACACAAAAACCAGGTTCTCATTTGCTACTTAGTTAAGGACTCGAATCTACCGCATCTCTGGTAAAGGGGAACTATAAAATTATAAAAAATTGAAAAGTGAACGAGCATTCTCCATCTAAT
Source organism: Bacteroidota bacterium (assembly GCA_016866385.1). Classification (GTDB taxonomy): domain Bacteria; phylum Bacteroidota; class Bacteroidia; order Cytophagales; family Cyclobacteriaceae; genus Algoriphagus. The sequence goes on along the minus strand of VGMU01000027.1, from coordinate 29,189 downwards.
GTATTGGAAACCACGGGCTAATTTTTTTAGATTGGAGCAGGGCTATGTTGAACATAATTTTAGCAATCGAGCAGCGCTACAACAGGCTTCCTTCTATTGGATGTTGACAGATAAAGAAAAGTGTTCCATCCTATCCAATATTCATACACAGGGTAATCAGGCAGCCTTGACAAGGGCTAGGCAGCTATTTCAACCTTGATTTTGTATCCTGAATTAATACCCGATTCCGATTTTTTTATAAATGAAATGCATGAGCCAAGCGGGACCAATCAACAAAAATTGAACATCCTTCAAAAATGATGGTTTCTTGCCTTCAATTTTATGGCCATAAAATTGAACTATCCATGCCAATACAAAGATTCCCAAACTGATGAGAGGTAATTTTCCAGGAAAAATAAGTGTCAGGTAGTTGGCTAATGCAAGGCAGAAAGAAGAAAATAAGAGCATTCCCAAGGAAAGTGGGGCCGAGATGGAGACGTAATACAGGAGCACCAAGACTAGGGTTAAGGTAGCCCAGTTTGCAAAATTACCAAGAGCAGGGATCCAGGTTTGTAGGTAGCTAGAAGGTATACTATACACTAAACCTACTACGCTGAAGAATATGGCGGGGACACAAAACCAATGAATCAACTTGTTGGTTTTATTTTGGTGGCTTTCGCCATATTCTGCAAGTAAGGAATCAATTTTTCTCATGGGATTCTGGGTTTAAATGCATTACTTGGTCTACAAGTTAATCAACCTTACCAAAAAAATAAATCCAATTCGTTGATGTTAAGTTACTGGGAACAAAAAAATTTTCTAGACTATGATCTGATTGTCGTGGGAGCTGGATTTACTGGTCTTTCTGCTGCCATACATTTTAAATCTTTGCGAAAAAAAGCAAAAGTTCTGGTGCTAGATCGTGGAGTTTTTCCTACTGGAGCCAGTACAAAAAATGCTGGCTTTGCTTGTTTTGGTAGTTTATCCGAATTGGTTGACGATTTTTGGACCATGACTCCAGATGAAGTCCTTCAATTGGTAGAAAGAAGGTATGCTGGACTTAAACAAATTCGTAAGGAATTTGGGGACAAGGCCCTGAGGTACCAATCTAGAAATGGCTTTGAAATTCTGACCGAAGCATCCTTAAAAACTTTGGATGAATTGCCAGGCATCAATCGATTATTGAAAAAGTTGTTTGCAAAGGAGGTGTTTAGTCAAGTAAAAAATATTAAAAAATTAGGCTTTTCGGATCAAGTGAAAGCGGTGGTAAAAAATCGTTATGAAGGTGAACTAGATCCTGGAGCTTACCTCAATGCCCTGTGGTCCAAGGCTTCAAAAATGGGAATAAGGATTCTTTCGGGAGTTACGGTAGTAGAGATTGATCAGGACTCCGGCAGGGTGATTGCAGAAAGGAAAGAGAAAAAGGAAATTTTTGAATTTAAAGGAAATCAGTTGGCCGTATGTACCAATGCATTCACGCAGAAATTATGGCCAGAATCGCCCTTAGAGCCAGGAAGAGGACTTATTTTATTAAGCAAGCCCATAGCAGGCGGAATACCGTGGAAGGGAGCTTTTCATTTGGACAAAGGGTTTGTGTATTTCCGAGAAGTTGAAGGAAGATTATTGATCGGAGGAGCTAGAAATAAAGATTTTGAGAAAGAGAAAACTACAGAATTCGCTACCAATCCAGCCATAAAAGCCCATTTGCAGGCTCTTGCTAAAGAGATTATTTTTCCTGAAAAAACCTTAGAATGGGAAATGGAATGGACCGGAATTATGGCCTTTGGTCCCAAGAAATCTCCGATTATTCAAGCCATTGGAAAGAAAACAGCAGTGGCCGTTCGCATGGGAGGAATGGGTGTGGCCCTAGGTTGGCAGGTAGGAAAAGAAGTGGCCGAAGTACTTTCAGACATGTAATTGATTTTTTTTATTTAGTTTCATGATTTATAAACACCCTACTCCAACCAAATGAACTCAATTCCCAAAGTACCGAAAGTCCTCGAGGCGCTTGTTCCTTTAGTTTTTTTGGTTGTGCTTTTAATTATTAGCTTAATTGTATTTAGAGATAATGGGCTAGAGGGTCCCAATCAAATTGTCTTAATTTTATCTTCAGCAATTGCTGGATTGGTTGCTGTTTTCAGATTAGGCTATAGTTGGGAGACGCTCCAGGAGGGAGTGGTAAAAAGTATCAGCTCGGCCATGAGTAGTATCCTCATTTTGTTTTTGATAGGTGCTTTGGCAGGAACATGGCTTTTGAGTGGGATTATACCAGCCATGATTTATTACGGTTTGATGGTTTTGAGTCCCACCATTTTTTTGTTTGCCGCCTGTTTTATCAGTGCTATTGTCTCTACGGCCACTGGCAGCAGCTGGACTACCGTGGCTACCGTGGGTGTGGCCTTGCTTGGTATTGGTAAAGTTCTTGGGTTTGAAGATGGAATTATTGCGGGAGCTATAATATCAGGTGCCTATTTTGGAGATAAAATGTCACCACTTTCAGATACCACCAATCTGGCCCCAGCCATGGCAGGGACCGATCTTTTCACCCATATTCGTCATATGGCCAAGACTACCACTCCGACCATGATCATCACGTTGATGTTGTTTTTAGTGATCGGCTTTAATTATGAAACGGTGGGAAATGTAGCGGACGCGCAACTTTTCTCTAAGGTCATAGCCTCTACTTTCAACATTACGCCCTGGCTATTTGTAGTACCCCTTTTGGTAATAGCAATGATAGTTAGAAAAGTACCTGCCTTACCCGCATTGTTAGTAGGAGCTCTTTTGGGAGGGGTATTTGCATTGATTTTTCAACCCGAAATCATTTCTCGAATTGTAGGGGGGAATGGGCCGTTTTATTACAATGGATTTAAGGGGGTGATGATGGCCTTGTTTGGTAAGATTAGCGTAGTGACTGAATATGAAATGGTCAATAAATTACTTGAAACTAAGGGTATGGCAGGAATGCTCAATACCATTTGGCTCATTGTCTGCGCCATGGTCTTTGGTGGAATCATGGAGGAAAGTGGGATGTTGAAGGTATTGGCAGAAGCCGTCATCCGGAAGGTGCATCGGGTAGGATCCTTGATAGCTTCTACTGCAGCCACCTGCATTTTTTTCAATATCACTACCTCAGACCAATACCTTGCCATTTTGGTCCCTGGGAGGATGTATGCAGACGTGTACAAAAAAAGAGGATTGAAACCCGAGAACCTTTCTCGAACCTTGGAAGATTCTGCGACGGTTACATCCGTACTCGTACCTTGGAATACCTGCGGTGCTACACAAGCCTCTGTATTGGGTGTGGCCACCTTTACTTATGCACCGTACTGCTTTTTTAATATCATAAGTCCCATCATGACCATCTTGTATGGATATTTAAATTTAGGCATCAATTATTATCCTCAGGAAGAAGAGCGTGCATGATTCCCTATTGTATAAGTAAAGAAGAAGTAAACGAACTGCCACTGGGCCAATACGAAGGCCCTATTCATCTGATAGATAAGCCCCACTTGGTGGAGGATGCGGTAGATTATTTAGAAAACCAATCTCTCCTTGGTTTTGATACAGAGACCAAGCCTTCTTTTAGAAAAGGACAGTTTAATCAGGTTTCCTTGCTGCAGCTTTCTACATCTTCTAGAGCATTTTTATTTCGACTCCAGCACATTGGATTTCCTCCTGCATTGCAGAGTTTGTTGGAAAAGGAAAATGTGATTAAAGTAGGAGCGGCCGTACAAGATGATCTAAAGGCTATGGGCAAACTTACCAACTCTTTTTCCCCTCAATCTTTTTTTGATTTAAACGAGGAATTGAAAAAAATAGGTTTTCAGAATGTGGGCGTACGAAACCTTTGTGGGATGGTACTTAAGATCAGGATTTCAAAGGCCGAACAAGTGTCCAATTGGGAAGCCAATGTCCTTACTGAAAAGCAGTGCCGCTATGCAGCCACAGATGCATGGGCCTGTTTAGAGATTTTTCAGGTGCTAAAAGAAGAGGGCTTACTGAGTTATTGATTATTTAGACGCTTTTTGGGGCTCTTTACCCCACACAAACCTCTAGGCATGCTTCGCTTCGAAGGTGACTTCTGCTGGTGTGCAGGATATCCTCAGCAGTAAAGGATTGCAGAAGCTTCCAGCGCTTATCGAAGTAGGAGAAGTCGAGTCCTAATTGGTAAACAGCTTTGAATTGATCTATGGTATCAAAGGGAGAACTAAACTTATTGATCAATTGACCAATGAGGTAGTTTCTCAATACCTCTAATTCCTGCTCTGAGACCAATTCTTCCTGAAGTCTTTTCATTTCTTGGTGTATATCGGCGATTACTTCCTTTCTAAATTCTTTTTTGACATCCGCAGCCACCACCCAATAGTTGTAATCAGCCAAGTGCATCAGAGAGGAAGTGATGCCATAAGTATGGCCTTTTTCCTCCCGGATATTTTTGACCAATCTGGAGCCAAAAAAGCCTCCAAAAAGAGCATTTGCGATTGAGAGCATGGGGAAGTCCGGGTGCTTTTTGGAAATCGACCAGGCACCAATCCTAAGGCTACTTTGGGGAGCTAAAGGACGATCTTCGTAAACATCTGCTTCGCGGTTCACCTGCATTGCATCGAAATTTTCTACCGCGCCTTTAAATGGTAAAGCATTAAGTTGACTGCATAAGTGGTACAATTCTGAGTCTGTAAAATCGCCACATAGAAAAAGATCACATGACTTCCACAAATGGGAGGAATAATAAGATTGAAGAATTTCTGGTGTGATACTATTTACATGGTCTTCGGTGATTTCTTGTCCATAAGGATGTTGAGCCCCAAACAAACATTTTTTGAAAAGCTGACTTGCTCGAGAAGAGGGTTTTTCCCTTTCCAGGCTTAGACTAAGTTTATGCTGTGATTTTCGTTTTTCAACAAAATTTGCTGGAAAAGTAGCCTCAGAGAAAAGAGAAATGAACATAGGAAGAAGCTTGCCTAGATGTTTTTTTAAGCACAATAAGCTCAATCCTTCATGGGAATAACTCAACAGGGGATGCACTTCTGCTGCATGGAAATCAAAAAATTCTGCTATTTCCCTAGAATTCGCCCTTTGTGTACCTTCTTGAAGGAGTTGCAGGGTAAAATAAGGAACCAATGCCTGGGTTAAGGGCAGAGCATTTCTATCACTTTTTCCAATGATTTCAAGTTTGACTGCATCGATACCTGGAGTGGGCACATAAAAAAGTGTAGTGCCGCAGGCTAATACAAGTTGCTGGGGAGCTTGCAAACTAAAATCAACTGGTAAGGAAAATAGTGGAGCTTTTGTTCTATCCAGCGACATCACTTGGAAGCAATGGAATACTTCATTGAAAATCGAAGTGTCTCAGCTAAGGGGTGATTTTGTACTTGTGGTACCAGGTAGGAAAAATCTAACCCAATGCGCTTCATGGTAAATCCAGCACCCATGGTGAAGTATCTTCTACCGCCTTTGGTAGCATCCTCATGAAAATAGCCTGTTCTCAACGCAAATTTATCTGCATAGAGGTATTCCATGCCTAAAGAGAAGGTGAATTCGCTCCATTCTTCTTGGAAGCCGCCTGGGGCATCAGAAAAGGAACCAAAAATCCCTGAAAGTAGGGGTCTGTTGGGATCTTTTCCCTCTGAAATAATAAGATTTCCGCTAGCATCTGTGGCTAGGGTACCGTCAGAATTTGTTTTGTACGTAGGAGGAGTAGGAACCAATAATTTATTGGCGTCTAAGACAAAGGTGATGGAGTTGGTGGGATTGAAAAATACTTTGTAGGCTGTACCTAATCGCAAAGAGGTAGGAATGTAATCCAAATCTGCTGCACTATTGTAGGTAATTTTTGGTCCAATATTGGTTATGGTTGCCCCCCAAGACCACATTCCTTCTTTTTTACCTGCAACGATTGCTTTTTGATGGTAAATACCGATGTCAGCGCCCACCCCAGTACCTGGCTTTGATTCTGCCCCACTGGCAGAGGAAATGTTGCCAGATAGATTGGAATGTATGAATCGTGCAGAAATTCCAAGACCTAAATTGGCCGATAATTTTCTGGAATAAGTGCCACCTATAGCGATATCCCTAGGATTAAACTCACCTATGGAATTTCCTCTTCCATCCGTGAGCAGGATATCACCCATGTTGAAGTAGCGGAGGTCGATTCCAAAGGCAGAATTTTCATCAATTTTTTTGTACCCTGACAAATAATTCAACGACATGTCATTGACCAATTTGCCCAGCCAAGGGGAGTGGGAAATGGAAAATCCGTAGTCGTCCTTGATAAAAGAAAGTTTACCGGCGTTCCAATGTGCTGAATTGGCATCTGGGGAGGTAGCTACGCCTGCATCTCCCATAGCCGAATGCCTGGAGTCTGGAGCAAAATTTAAAAAAGGAACCGCGGTAGTAATCACTCTCCTGCTAGGATCTTGCCCAGAAATGATCACACTGTTTTGAGCAAAAGAAGAAAACCCAGCCAAAACAAAAATTAAAGTAAGAATTGAATATCTTCCTAAAATGACATTATTTATCATTGAATGACCAGTTTTCCGCTTACAGTATCCAGTTCACCTGAAGATTCTGCTTGAATTGTTAGTATGTAAATATAACTTCCTTTTACTGGATTTCTTATGTTGTTTGTGAAAAAAATCCACTCCCATGAAGTAATATTTTCGGCTGCCCTTGGAAAGCGTTTTGAATCGGAAACTAAGAGTTGCCCAGAAGGGGAATAGATGCGTAAGGTGCCTAGCAAGGTTTGATTGGGTCTATTGTGTCGAAAAGAAAAGTTAGTAGATATGGAAGAGGGATTTGGAAATACCTGATGGGAGAGTACTTGGAATCGCTCACTGTTTTCAACTACCAAAGAGAAATTACTTTCTGAAAAATTCCCCAGCAGATCTGAGGCAAAAATTCTAATCGAATTTTTACCTTCTTTCAAACCGGTCAATAGGATCTTTGCTTTTCCTTTTTCGAAGCTTCCTTCCAAGGCTCGGTACTGGCTCGGTATCGGAATGGGAGTTTGGTCATTGATTTGAACAACCATTTCTCTTCCCTTTGGACTAGAAGCCGCATGGATTCCACTTGGATCGAAGAAGAATAGCTCCATTTCCACTTGGGTAGTTGCTATGGATCGTACTTGATTAGGAGATTTTCCACCGATTTCAACCCGTATTTCAGGACCCGTTTTATCTGTTGAAAGGGGCAAAGTGCTGCTAATTACGGGGATATCAAATACTCCTACTCCTTGGACATTTTGTAGAGAATCCCAAGCATGTAGTCGTATCCTCAAATTTTCAATTTCTTTCGTTTTCCTTTCTGGAATTACAAATTGGGCAATAATTTTCCCTTGGAGGATTTTTCCTTCCCCTACGAATAATTTCTGATCCTCTACTTTGTACGAAAAAGGAGCATTCTCATCTCCTCGAGTAGTGAAAGCGCTAGGAGTTTCCCAAACCTCTATCAAAAATTTTCCATTGAATTGGGAGAGATTCGCCTGGCTTGTGGCGTCAACTAAATCGGCATGGAGTTGGTAGCGCCCCCAGGTGTAAAGGGTGTCCACTGGGTTTTGCTTGCCAAGGGGAAGTATTTTTTCAAGGCGAATTCCTGCTTGGGGAAAATCTATCCCCATGCTGGGATCTCCCAACAGTGAAAAATTTCTATTGTACACCCCTTTCAAACTTTTATTTTTTGTGTTTTTAAAGATTTCACCCAAGTTTCGCCTGCCAACTGGATCAATAAGTTGCTGAATAAATGCTTGGTTGATCCCAAAATTAATACTACTAAAAACCGGCCTTCCTGAAGACATGATGCCTATTGCTCCTTTATTTTTTGCGAATAAAAGTTCTTCTGCCGCCGAACGTACAAAGGGACTGTCATGTCTTCCAAATTCACAGGTGGCGGTAAACCAAAGAGGAAGATGCTCCTGCTCTGGCCAATTGGCTAGGTCTTGTACATTAAAAATTTCTTCAGCAGCCAGGGTGGTTTCATTTCCATGGCCAACGTAATTGAGTACCTGGGTGCCTTGAACAAGGCTATTTTCCAAGGCTGTTTTAAGTGCTGGTGCACTTTGCTTGGAATCGTTTTTTTCTTGAATAAATTGATCTAAGTAAAGCTTCTCTACTTGGATGAAGGGGTGATTTTTTTGCAAATAATCTCCATGGACTTCTGAATCTCTCATGTGTACCCCATTGTCTCCATCGTCTGCCAACAAGGAGATTCTAGGGAGTGAAGGTTCTTCTTCACGCAAAATTCCATAGCGAAGTACTTTATCTACCCATATTGCCGCTTCGCTTACCGTTATTGCTGGGACTCTACCTACTCCAATGGATAATGCACGATCGCCTCTTTCACTTTCTTCCCATTCCCCTTGTCCCCAAGCTAAGAGGGCATAGTAGTCATCTGAACTGTAAGTAGTCAAAGGATCCAAACTAGATTTGCTGGTATAAATAGGTAGGAGATTGGGCCTTCCTCCAAGTTTTCCTTTGTAATCAAAGGTTCCTTTGCCTAGCAACAATACATTTTTTAATCGTTGTCCCAGGTGAAACTGGGAGGCTAAAAAATTTCTAATGGCGCTCGGATCATTATTGCCATACCCATATCTAGTAAATACAGCAGAACTAAGGACTACCTCGGTAAGAATCCCCATTTTTTCCTTATGCGCTTTCAGTTTCAAGGCGGTTTCTCTAAAGGCAGGTACAGTAAGGATGATCAACTCTGCTCTGGGCTCTGGTAGGGAATATGGTTCTAGGACTTTAATAGTCTGTAGTGATTTGGCGGATGTGGGCGAAAAAATAATCCAGCTTTTCCCTAAGGCACCCTTTCCAGAACCAAACGCTTGTGGCTTGTAAAAATCACTAATTTCCCATACTTTTTTTCCCAGGGGTATGGGAAGGTAGGTAGGATTTTTACCGAAAAAGATACCTTCAGGTAAATTCAGACCTTCAAAAGGAATACCTACCAAGGCAAAGTCCACATGCCCAGACCCTGCGCCTTGGTATCCAAATCTTAACTGATTTAATTTTCCTGAGCTAGGTAAAAATTCCCCTTCGTAATCCTTTTGACTTCCTTTGATGGCGTAGGGACTGGCAAGCAAAGGCGAAAAAGAAAGGTCTTGGATCATTTCATTATCGGCATATGCACGCATGGAAGATGAGCCGGTAGATTGTCCCAACACACGGAATTGAAGTAGCCAAGGCGCTTTACTTTCTGTGCTAAGGCCAAAATTGATGATTAGACTTTGTCCTTGACGTATGGGATTTGAGTACCAGCTTCTACCCGAATTGAGGATATTGATTTTTTCTTCTTTTATGGAACGAAATTGGTACCAAGTCTGAGTAGAGGGAGGCAGTTCTCCTGTTCCCGACTTTTCTTCAAGGCGAATTGGACTAGGACTTTTGCCAAGAAGGTAGCGAAGGGTGTCTGTGTAAGGATGGTGGGTATAGGAAAGTGTTCCTTTTTCAGTAATCTCTTGTCGATGAGGGCCTTTCAAAAAAAAATATAGTTCATCCCCCCCTTGCCAGGCAGGAATTTCTTGCAAGGCTAGCTGTGCTGAATCTAGCACCTGCGGTAGGGGTCCTGGGTATCCGTAAATGGATAGATTGGTAAGCCCTTGAAAACCCAGTTGCTGAGCTTGGGATTTTGAAATTTTGTACACCCCATCTTGGGTGATGCCGAATACATGGCTTAGGTTTTGGGCAGGAGAAGCAAAGGCTAGGCTCCATGCGACTAGAAAGACGCTAATTCTAAAAATCATTTAGGGTCCAAGGCTCGTTGCACCAGAGAGACCAGTATATAGATTAAAATAACCAGGGGAATTCCGGCAAGTTGGAGCCACACTACCAAGGCAACAGCAGAAGCCAAAATAAAATAAATATACTTGGTCTCAGAAAAGGAAAAACTCTTGAATTTCAATGCGATTAGAGGCAGCTCGGAAATTAGCAATAGGCTGCAAATCCATGCTGTGCCAAGTAGCAGCAAGGGCTCTTGAAGAAAGTTGGCTTCGGAGAAAGTTTGCGTCAGGTGAGGTATCGAAGATAAAAATAGGGCATTTGCGGGAGTTGGTAAGCCAATAAATTTATCCCCCTGTCGGGTGTCCAAGTTGAATTTTGCTAGTCTATAGGCTGAAAGTAGAGGTACTATCAGCCCTAGGTATGGCAGCCATGGATAGGGGCTTTGCTTTTCAATAAGCGAAAAGATAATAACCCCTGGAAGAACCCCAAAGGAAACTACATCTGACAAGGAGTCCAGTTCTTTACCCAACAGGCTCTGCACCTTCAAGAGTCGGGCAGCAAAGCCATCAAAAAAATCAAATCCTGCCGAAATTAGCACGAAATAAGCCCCATATAGGACTTCACCTTCCACTACCCAAATAATTCCAATGACTCCAGAAAGGAGATTGAGTAAGGTGAGTAGGTTGGGGATATGAGCGGTAAGTTTCAAGAAATACTAGTTTGGCCAACAAAAGGATTAGATTTTTTTTCAAAACCAATACTGGTTTTTGGTCCATGACCTGAAAATATTACCGTGGCATCTGGCAAGGTAAACAGTTGGGTAGTTATTTTTTCCAACAACAAGGAGTGGTTTCCCCCTGGCAAGTCAGTTCTCCCAATGCTGCCATAAAACAAGGTATCTCCAGCTAGGCATTGCCCACTTTCAGGGTGGTAAAATACCACATGGCCTGGAGAATGCCCAGGTACAAAGAGGACGTGGATGGATTCTTTTCCAATTTGGATTACTTGACCTTCTGTCAAATACCCCTCTGGCTCGGAGGGAGTATATGCCGGAAAACCATAATTTGGGGCATAAACTTGCACCGCTTTAAGGACAGCCTCCTCTTGGGCATGAATGTGGAGGGAGAGTCCGTACTTTTGTATGGCCCAAGCATTTCCAAGTACGTGATCGATGTGGCAATGGGTATTGAGTAAATACTTTAATTTCAGGCCTTTTTCGTCTATAAAAGCTTCTAGCCTTGCTTTTTCCTCAGAAGTATAGCATCCAGGATCTACCAAGGCGGCTTCCCCAAGGTCATCGTACATCAGGTAGGTATTTTCCTGAAAAGGATTACAGGTTAAGCACTTGATATGGAGCATTCTAAAAGTCTGAGATAGTAAAGCAAAGTAAAGAATATTGGGTTTAATTTTGGATATGGAAATTGATTTTTTAATCATAGGTCAAGGAATAGCAGGTACTGCCATGGCGTATCGGCTTGGTAAAGAAGGGAAGAGGATCATGCTGCTGGATCAACCTATGCACAATCAAAGTAGCAGGGTGGCAGCGGGATTGTATAATCCCATAACCGGAAGAAAAATGGTGAAGACCTGGATGGCAGAAGAACTCTTTCCAGAGATTGAACCCTTTTACCGGGAGCTTGAGAAAATAAGCTCTAGAAAATTTTTATATCCCCAAAAGATATATCGCCCTTTTTTGACCATAGAAGAGCAGAATGAGTGGATGGGCCATTCCAGCGACCCCAACATAGGCCAATTTATTGAGCAAATTTTTACTTCTTCTATATATACCCAGGTAAGGGATCCTTTTGGTGGGGTGATGCTCCAGGGTTCGGGTTGGGTAGATCTCCCCACATTATTGGATGGTATGGCCTCCTTTTTTGGGGATAATTTGCGAATCGAAAAATTTCAAGAAGAACTTTTGATCCAACAAGGAGAAGGCTGGAATTACAAGGGCCGGCATGCCAAGGCTGTAATTTTTTGTTCTGGAATGGGTACAAAGCAGTCTCGCACATTATTGGATGGTATGGCCTCCTTTTTTGGGGATAATTTGCGAATCGAAAAATTTCAAGAAGAACTTTTGATCCAACAAGGAGAAGGCTGGAATTACAAGGGCCTGCATGCCAAGGCTGTAATATTTTGTTCTGGAATGGGTACAAAGCAGTCTCGTTTTTTTTCCTTCTTGCCCTTTTCCCCTGTCAAAGGAGAAATCCTGGAAGTCAAGCAAGAAGCAGATTTGGATTGCATTGTCAATAGAGGAGTTTTTCGGATACCCTTAAACAATGGAAATGTGAGGCTGGGCTCCACTTACAGCTGGCATGATTTGAACCAGGGAGCTACTTTCCGTGCAGCAAAAGAGTTGGTAGAAAAACTTCAAGAGTTGGTTCAGGTTGAGGTGGAAGGAATAATTCATCATGGTTTTGGAATTCGACCTGCCACCAAGGATAGAAAACCATTTTTAGGTAAACATCCTGAGCTTTCCAACGTTTATGTCTTCAATGGATTTGGTACCAAAGGGGTATCTTTGGTGCCCCACTTTAGCAAGGTGATGCAAGATTTTATTTTTGATGTAAAGCCTTTGCCTATTGAAGTGGACATCTCTAGGTATTTTAATATATTTAAACTCGATCAATAGGTTTTTGGATGCGAAGCGTTTTCTCTTTTTACCTTATTTTTCTTCTTTCCCTGCTAAGTGCAGCCAAGGCTATGGCACAGTTTGACCAAGAGCGGTTTGGGAAAAATCGGGTGCAGCATAAAGAAATCAAGTGGTATTATTACACCTCTGCAAATTTTGAAGTCTACTATTACGATAGGGGTGGGCCAATGGCAAAAATGGCTATTGAATTTTTAGAAGCCGATTTCAATAAGCTTACCCAGAATATTGGCTATGTGGCTTACACCAAACCTAAAATCTACATTTATAATTCACCTGAAGAGCGCCTTCAGAGTAACTTAGACCTCAACGCCCAACAGTATACCGAAGAAGGGCAGACGAAGTTTAGCCGCTTAATTGCTGAAGTTGCCTACAAAGGAAGAATGGATGTTTTTAAAGAGGATCTTCTTTTTGCTACATCTCAGGTCATTATCCGGGAAATGTTGTATGGCGCCTCAGTGGCCGATGCATTTCAAGCCAATCTGATTAGCAATTTTCCCGATTGGTACGTAGACGGCATAGCGCTTTACCTTGCCAAAGGCTGGAGTAGGGAGATGGACGACTACATCAGGCACTATTTAAAAAATACCTCCAATCCAAAGTTATATGCTCTTACAGATCTCGAAGCAGGCTTAGTAGGCCAGTCCATCTGGAATTTTATTGCCGAAAAATACGGAAGAAGATACGTTTCTAGCATTTTGAACTTATCTAGAATCAATAGAAATGAGGAAAATAGCATTGCCAATACCATTGGAATCAATATCAAAACTTTTTACTCCGATTGGCAGCAGTTTTATTTGAAGATCAACGAACCTGTTTATTCTAATTTTAAAACGCCGGATGCCTCCAAAGCCATAGCTAGTACTTCTTCCCGAGTCAATGGGGCTATTTCCGATCTTAAATTTAGCCCTGATGGTCTCCATCTGGCGTATGTGGTCAATAATGCCGGGAAATTTACTGTAATTGCTAGGGAATTGTCTTCTGGAATGGAGCAACGTATTTTCCAGGGAGGGGCTAAATACGAAGAATTACCACCTAATTTATCTTCTCCGGTCATTGCCTGGAGAGATTCGGCTACCTTGGCCATCGCTTCTTTCAAACGAGGAGTAACTACCTTGAGGCAGCGCTCTCTGGATGGTTCCCTTCGCAATAAAATTTTCCTAAGAAATATCACTCATGTCTTGAGTATGGATTTTAATGAATCTGGAAAAAATATTGCCCTCTCTGCAATTTCAAATGGGAAAACTGACATCTACACCCTCAACGTCAGGGGACAAGGAAGCAGGCTTACCGACGATAGTTTTGATGACCTCAACCCCATCTTTTTAAACGATTCCACCTTAGTTTATGCTACCAATTTCGTGGCCCAACCGGATTCTTTGGCTACCCCTAGTTTAGGAAGTTTTCCTTCCCAATACAACCTATACATGGCCCAGATCCTACAGGATACTACTACCTTTACCAAACTCACCAATTTGAATAGCAAAAATAGTTATCCTAGAAAGCTGAATGGGAATACCTTGGTGTACCTGAGTGATTTGAGTGGGATAGGAAATATCATGAGACACAATATTGGTAATCAAGTGTCCACACAAATTTCATCCATAGACAGTAGCATTGAGGTAGTTGATGTGAATTCACGAATGAATAAACTGGCATATGCAGTAAGAAACGGGAAGGAATCTAAGCTATACGTAGAAAATTATTCTGGAGTCGACCAGTTTACCCCTAGCACGCCTAGATTACAATTGGCTCAAGCCAAAGAACTCAATGAAAGAATTGCAGCTAGAAGATTGCTTGAAGCAAAAACTCAGGTTCCTGCTCAAGTGCAGAAGCAAGAAGACCCAGAATTGGTACTTCCAGCTCCCGCATTAGATACCTTATCCAGAAAAACCTCCTCTATTTCAACAGATAGGCTTAGGTTTGAATCCAAAAAAGGAATAAATACTGATAATTATACTTTTGATTCTATACCTTCTGCTGCCCTTGTCGACACAAGTACTCCTACGCCTAAGCAGGAAGAGGCAAAAAATAATTTACTAGAGTCTTTTCGTAAGCAAAATCTACAGAAGCGAATTTCTGGTCCCATGCTGATGGAACCTCAATTTTTTACCAATCACATCAACACCCGATTTGTAGTTGATCCCCTTCGAGGATTTGGGATTCACCTCAATGGCAAAATGACCGATATCCTAGACAATCACCTCTTTATGGGAGGAATTATGACTTCCCTAGATTTTGATTCTGGAGGAGATATTTGGTTTGAATACGAATACCTCAAATCAAGATTAGATGTAAGAGGAAGGTACGATAGAAAAACCCTTAGGGTCTCTGAAGGAGATATTAGTTATCAAAAATACGTACTCTCCAAAGTGGAAGCAGGAGCTTCTTACCCCTTAAATGTACACTCTAGATTGTACGCAGCCCCCTTTGTAGCCACTACCAGATATTACAATCTGAATGCAGATTCTATCATTTACAGTAAGATCCCTGAGTTAAATCGCTTCGATGTAAACTATGTTGGTGGCAAGGCAGAGTTTGTCTACGACAGGACCGAGCCTATGGGACTATATTCGTTTACAGGAACCAAAGGAAAAATTGGATTCATGCATTACCAAGGACTTAATCATGGCAATAGGTCATTTAGCAATATGTATGTAGACCTCAGGAATTATCAAAAGATTCATAAGAATATAGTCCTGGCCTCAAAGTTTTATTACGGTTCTTTCATGGGTCCTAATCCTCAAAATTATTTAGTGGGGGGTATGGACAACTGGCTCTTCAATGACTTCTACACTCCCCCAGCGAATCGTCCCGAACCATCGCCCATTCGCAATCCAGAAGGGCTGGAAAACTCCAATATACTGTTTGCAGACTTCGTAGATTTAAGAGGATTTGATTATGACGAAATACGTGGTAGGAATGTGGTTACTTTTTCTACTGAATTGAGATTTCCCTTGTTTTCTTACCTTACTAGAGGCAACATCACTTCAAATTTTATAAAGAACTTCCAGATGGTAGGATTTTATGATGTGGGTTCTGCATGGAACGATGCTGCTCCTTGGGAGAAAGTCAACGATCAGAATACAGAAGTAATCAATACACCGGGCTCACCATTTGTAATAGTATTGAATAATTTTAATAATCCTTGGCTTCAAAGCTATGGAGCGGGGCTTCGCACCGTACTTATGAATTATTATGTAAAATTTGATGTAGCTCGGCCCATTAGAAATTACCAAAGCGAAGACTTGAAATTTTACTTTACTTTGGGGTATAATTTCTAACTCGAGAAATATGATCAAATCTATGACTGGATTTGGGGTTGCAGGATTTGAGAACGACCAGATGGTGGTCCATGTCGAAGTCCGATCACTCAACTCAAAATTTTTGGATCTAACTGTTCGAAGTCCTCGGCAGTTTAGCGACCGTGAACCTGAAATCAGAAACTTGGTACAATCCAGTTTAGAAAGAGGTAAGGTAAGTGTAACTATAGATTTTGTTCCTAAAGGTCCACAGCAGTTACCTGTGCAGCTCAATGAGGATTTATTCAGGTCTTACTTTACCCAATTTCAGCAACTGGCTACATCGGTCAACGAATCCTCAGAAGAGTTATTTAAGCTTGCACTTCAGGCTCCAAATGTAATGGTACATGTGCCTGCTGATCGGGAGGAAAGTCAAGATTGGGATCAAGTAAAGCGCGTAGTAGAACAAGCCCTGGCGCAATGTGATCGATTCCGGTCTGATGAAGGGGCTTCTTTGTGGTTGAAGATGAAAGAAAATTGTGCGATTATAAGCCAAGGATTGCAACGCATAAAAGAAGATGACCCTGCGCGAAAAGAAAAAATAAAGCAAAGAATTAAGGGATATTTCTCCCAATGGGTGGAGGAAAACTCCTTTGATGCCAACCGCTTCGAACAAGAACTTATCTACTATTTTGAGAAGATAGATATCACAGAAGAGTTGGTCCGATTGCAAACGCACTTGGATTATTTTTTATCCTCCATGGAAAATGAATTGCTTCAAGGAAAAAAACTAGGTTTTATTGCCCAAGAGATTGGCAGAGAGATCAACACCATTGGATCTAAAGCCAATGATGCTGGGATTCAGAGGCAGGTAATTCTCATGAAGGATGAATTGGAAAAAATTAAGGAGCAAAGCCTAAACGTGCTGTAAATAGAAAAGGGACTGATTTAAAATCAGTCCCTTTTCTAAAATCTGGATCAAAATTGGATAAAAAAAGACCCGATACCTCGGGTCTTTTCAATTAGCTTAATTTAAATCGAATAGGAAGCCTCATACGGGTCCTAACAGCTCTACCTCTTTGCTTGCCAGGATCCCACTTGGGAGCATTTTTTACTACTTTTATCGCTTCTTCGTCGCAACCTCCACCTATACCTCTCAACACTTCTACGTCTTGAATGGAACCATCCGTATTGACCACGAATACCACAATTACCGTACCTTCAACTCCCATTCTTCGGGCTTGAGTTGGATATTTGAGATTGTCTGAAAGGTATTTGTTCCAAGCCGACATTCCACCAGGAGGGCTGGGCTGAGTTTCTACCACGTCGAAGATTTCGTCTGCTTTTTCCTCTTTAACAACCGCTTCTGAAATTACAACTTCTTTGATCACGGTAGTTTCTTTAACGTCCACATCGAAGTTTACGTCGATTTTCTGCTCGATTTTTACTTCGTCAGGAATTTCTTCAATCACTGGTTGCTCCATAGGTGGTGGTGGAGGAGGAGGAGGGGGTTGTTGAGTAATAGGCACATCCAATAGCTCTTCGAAATTGTCGTCTACGTTTCCCAGGTTTTTTAAATTGCTGTCGTCGTAAGACTTCCATTCGAAGGCAACAAGGGTTAGACCTACAGCAACAGCAAGACCAAGGTTGGTAAACATACCCACTCTTTTGTTCAAGTCAGCTTTTGGAGTCTTTTTTGCTTCCATGGCGAATTTGGTTGGTAAAGATGAATCGTTTTCTAGATTTAAAACAAGTCTACTAATTATTCAAGATTAATCCAAAATAAATTTGCAATTAGGCCAATTTAAATAGATAAAAAATCCAAAAATTCCACCAAAGGCATTCACGCTTAAATCTACCCAATCGAAAGTACGGAAAGGAATTATATTTTGGGCGCTTTCTAGCAGGATTCCAGGGAGTATGGCAAAGGCCAAAAGGCTGACTAATAGTCTCATTTTTTTTCCCATTCCTACCATTTTTTTTATACCCAATCCTACCCAAAGGTAGGATTGAACAAAAAAACATATAAAATGGATGACTTTATCTTGAAAATCAAAAGCTTCAACCTCTGGAAATGCAGATACTGGAGTAAGCATGGCAAGACAACAAAGGCTTAACCACAGTACTGCTAGAAGCAAGCGAGGCATGGAATGTTAATCCCCAATAAGAGCCTTATAACTCGCCGCGTCCATCAAATCGGTAGGGATAACTCCACTAAGCTTTACTTTAACCATCCATCCTTGCTCGTATGCAGACTCATTGACCAGTTCTGGAGAAGATTCAAGTTCAGGATTAACTTCTAAGATCTCACCTGCAACAGGCATAAAGAGGTCAGAAACAGTTTTTACTGCTTCTACGGTTCCAAAAACTTCACCTGCTTCAAGGGTCTCACCTATGGTCTCTACTTCTACATAGACGATATCACCCAATTCTTTCTGAGCAAAGTCAGTTACGCCTACTGTAGCAATGTCTCCTTCGATTCTGACCCATTCGTGGTCTTTGGTGTACTTAAGTTCTGAGGGAAAATTCATGGTTGGTTTTTTTTAGCGTTTCAAAATTAGAAGGAATCCCAATACATTGAAATCTATTGGGATAAATTAAATCTCAACTGCCCACCAAAAGCGGTAGTTGCTCTTCGGTAAGCAGTAGTAACTCGAGGATCATTGACCGTTCTTTCAAAGTACATGGTCAAATTTAGGCTTCTGTTGATCACATAACTTAATGTAGGTCTAAATTGAAAATTTAAATTTCCATTGGTTACCGTAGCCTCTTCCCCGATTTTGCGCTGTACCTGTTGGGTATTAACTACCTTGGTATCCAACCTCATTTGTAAATCATTTTTTAATACTTTTTGCTGTCTATTGATTTTAAATGGAATCTTCACTCCAGCCTTGGTATAGGATAGTGTCAGGCTAAAGTCATTACTCATTTGCTCTGTTACCTGAGAATTGGAAAAATTCAATCCCAAATTTCTTTCCCTATTGTAATTAACCGCAATGTTCATGCGTTGTTTGGTAAGGACATCAATACCTATAAAAGGAGCAAATCGTTCGGTAAGTACGACCTGATTTAAAATGTAAATGGGAATGAATTGCCCTTCCAAGTTGGTCAGACTTGGACGCTGTAGTTGTTGTAGGGTATTAAATAATTCCAAGCCTTGTTGGTATTGCAGGGAGTTGGAAAAATTGCTCACATCATAGCTTGAACTGTAGGCATGGGTGAGGTTGATGCTGCTAAATAGGTCACTCAAACCTTTGAGTCTAGAAAGACCTCTATAATCCACTCTCCAATTGGGAAGAGGGGTTTTAGGAAAGGGATTTAATGCGATGGAAGAAGGGTCTTTTCCTAAGTAGGCCGCTAAAAATGAAGGAATCAGTACATCTTGTCCATTCAAACTAAATTCCCCTGGACTTGTAGATTGTGCATCCAGCCTTTGCTTGATCAAGCTGCGGTAATTTTCAAAGTTGGAAAATAGGGTAGATTCATTTTCCTGATTTGTGCTTGCAAAGGTAGTGCCCAGCATCACCATGGTAATGCTGTAAGAGCCCATGCGGTTGGGACTCAGGGTTTTAAATTCGCCAGCTAGATCTGAACTGGCTCGAAAGATTTCGCTGTAATCTCCAACCTCTCTTTTGGTGGCTTCCAAACTTATTCTAAAATCCCGGATAGGTTCGGCTAAACCAGTCAACCTAAGATTGACAGCCTTATTTTGGCGAAAACTTTGTGTCAACTCTGGGCTGGGAGCCATATTACCCGTTTGTGCGAGTTGGTAACGAAGGATAGGGTTTTGGCTTCCAAAAATAAAGGCCCAGCCCGGATTTTCCCAAGCCTTATCCATGCCTAGCAATCCGCTGTTGGGCATGTATCCAGGTAAAAAAGTGCCTTCTATCAGTCCATAGGAGAAGGTAACCTCTTTTAGCATCATGCCGATTTTGAGAAGTGCATTGGTAAGAGGCGTTCCTAAAGTATCAGATGGGTCAGTGCTAGCCCTTCCGGGTATGGATGGCCTTCTGGGAGCATTTAGAGCAGCCAGCGTTTTGTTTTTTCCATAGAATTTTACCAAGTCAAACTTGCCGTTGAGGGATTGCTCCCGAGTATTCTGAATGACATTCCCTAAGGTATCTCTTTGGCCAATGGCCCCTGTTTGCCAGGTATACGAGCTTAGGTACTTGTAGTCGGCCTGCACCCAATCTGTAAGAGGTAGTTTGTCTAAAGGAAGGGTATAGTTTACCGTAGCGCTGTGGTTGTAGTTGGTCGTTCTCCCGAATCGTAAGAAATTGGTTTTTACCGAATCAATTTTGGCTTGGGTATCCAAATCACCTTCGGGTTCGTCCACAACGGCATAGGCAGTAGAAGCAAGATCAACCCTCAAACTGGAGGAGAGGTCCCAATTGACATTAAAGGAACGATTCATGAAAAATGACTTTTGAAAAAGAGGATCTACGCCTGCAGTACTCAATTGGTCGTTGCGGTACTGGGTCCTCGTAAATCTTCGGTCTACATCCATTCTAGCCAATAGCAGGGTAGGAGAAAGGTTGAGATTAAAATCCTTGATCAATTTGAGGTAAGGGCTATTCATCCCTTCCTTTTTTTCAAAAGGTGCAAATTTTAGTTCTTTGGGTTGAAAACTATAGGTAATGTTTCCTTTGTTGGTTTTAAAGGTGTAGCCTTGAAGTTGTGCATTGGTTTGTGTCACTGTACCTAAGGCGTAAGACACCGCAATGTTGGATAAATCATACATCCGTGAAGGGGCTTCTTGGTTTTTTTTCAGCTTTCGAATATTGTTGAAGCTGATATTTTTTCTTGAAAGTTGATCCAAGGCAATGCCTTTGTATTCTTCCTTGGCAGCAGGACTAGTAAATTTTTCTAATGCCACCTCAAAGGGTACGTCTGGGTTTAAGGGATCGTACTCAGGTTTTGTAGTAGAATTTTCTACTGAAAAATATAGAGGAATACTTACTCCTAAGCCTTGAGGCAGCAATTTATCCACCTCCACGGTGGTAGAAAGATCATATTGTGTAGTGGCCTGTCGACTCCGTTGAGAAAGCTTGGTCTCTAAACCTCCGAAGCCAATGGAATTGTGACGTACAGAAGCGGAGACCACGGCTACATCTGCGATTTTAGTGTTTAAATAGGCATTGGCAGCCCAACCATTATTTTTTGTAAATCCTGTAACTCTCAGTTCGTTGGCCCAAATACAAACACTTTTAGAGGATTTTATTCCAGTACCAGGATTCCTAACCCCGATCATCATGCCTTGTACCAAACTGAGTTCAGGGCGACCCAATACCGTGACTTTGTATTGGCGTATGGTTTTGGAGAAGGGGAGGGTCAAAGGGGCCTGGGCATTATCACGATCTGCTTTGATGCCTACTATCTCTTGGATAGCGATGTCTATTTCATTTTCCTCTGGCCATACTATCCTAGGATCATTGCTTCCCAAGGAAGAAATTTTAAGTGGAACCTCAATTTCGTAGTAATTGTCGGTATAGTCTGTACCTAACCTCAAAAAAGCAGTGATTTCTCCATCTTTTGCATCTGCGCTATTGGCATGGAAAAACATTTTTATTCGTTCGTATTGCACCAAATCAATGCTCAGATTTTTAAATACTGCACGGGCATCTCTAGGAGCCAAATCTTCTACACAAATGCGCAAAGATTGTTCGTTTAGCCTGCGCTCCACGGTAGAAGTATTGTCTCGGTCTCTTCGGATTCCTGGAGGAAGCACATAAGGACTGGATTGATCACTTCCTTGAGCATTTTGTTCGATATTGACCACATCTACCGTGAGGTTGGAATTGTCCGGTTCAGGAACTTCAAAAAAGCCTCTTTCTACTAGAGATTCTTGAAACGTCCTCCATTGGCTTCCTACCATTCTAAACTCTGCTAATCTCAACACTACGGGTTGTTGGAAGTCGGTTAGGTAAGTTCTGATCCAACGAATAGATTTAAATCCAGAGATATTTCCTTGTACCCGATTGGGTTGCCTAACCGGAATTCGAAACAAATACCAATTGACTTGTTCTCCAGCTTCGTTGTGTGTTACCTTATCTACGATGTAATTAGAACCAACCTTGAGTTTTCCAGGGCGAAGGTCAATTTCGTATTCGTAGTAATTTTCAAGTTCATTGATGGTATTGTCCGTATTCAGGTCTTCGTTGTCTGGATTGTTGGTGCCCGATGGGGTGTAAGGTAGGTTAGCATCGGAGGTAGCTGGAGTGTTTCCTTCTATGCCATTAAATTTTTTATAGCGTTCCAAAATTTTTGCATTGGAAGCATCAAAATTGGGATCTAGGTAATATTGAAATCCATCGGCCGATACGTCTTTCAGGATAGAGGATTTTGCAGCAGGTGACACAGTCAATCTATCTAGAAATCTAGTCTTGAAGAAAGAAGCCTCGTCTTCGTTTTTTAGTCCATCCAAACCCACATCCTGATTGGCACGTGCACTAGCAGCATTATCGAAGGCAGGAAGGAGAAATTGCTGCTTGGTGATTCTCCCCCATTCGTTGGTAGAAGTTTTTGTAAGGTCTCCATCTGCAGGCAAGCCATTTTCGAAAGCATGACTACCATCTTTCATCACATCCTCGGAGATATCACCCAAATTGAGAAAAAGTTTCCCCCCCGTAGTATTGTTTTGATTGAAAATCCCATCTAATACTTTTCCATTTTCCCCAGGGAGGAAAGGATCCATCATCCAAAATTCAATGTATTCAATATTGGTTCGATCAAAATCAACTTCGGTGGAGATAGCTCGAGTTACCCCTCCAAAATTTTGTCTGGGATTGGCGAGTAATCCTTCGGAAGTGAGGTTAGTGGAATAGTTGTACATGCCCCGTTCGTGAGGGAAAAAAGCCAATTCAAAAAGGGGCTGAGGAACAAGAATTACTTCTCTGTCTTGATTTTTGAAAATTTCCTGTGGAATGACCCTTCTGACGTAGTGATTTCTTCGGTCTTGGCCGGTGATATTGGGAGGTACACCAGGGCCAGCATCTCTATAAAATACATTATCTATGTTGTACCACGCCAGTCTTGCTCTTCGGTAAGTTTGGCCCAAATTGTCTCCTGCAGATAAGCTGCTTTCAAATCTATTGTCTGCTGTTTTTGGGGTGGAGGCCATTTTCCAACTTTGGTTGGCTTGAGCACCAAGATAAAAGGGAGTTACAGCGGCCTCAAAATCATCGATATACGATGCGGCATCCCCATTTACGGTGTTGGAAGTTCCAGGGATCAAATGGGCAAATTCTGCATTGAATTGGACCATAGAGGTTTCCTTGGTGTCGGTAAAAGGAAGTGCATCTGCCAGCTTGGTTAAAAACCTAGACTCGTCTCTATAATTCACGTCTAAGCCCCATAAGCTATTGCGCAGCGTTTCATTCCCAGTAGCGATTCTGGATACGTTGGGTCGTTCGTTGAGGTATAGAAAGGTGCCTCCAAGCGATAAATTTTTATTGGCCACGTAGTCTAGCCTAGTTCCTAGCAAGCTTCGTGTTTGAAAAGAAACCAAATCTGCTTTTTCAAAACTTACATTTATTTGTTTTCCAGACTGAAGGATGGCGTCATTGATAATGACTAGTCGACCCACATTGTAGTCAATGGTGTAATCCACTCCTTCTGTGAGGGGAATATTGCCAGCTTGGACGATGACTGAACCTGGAGAAATATTTAATCCAGGTAGCTGAATTTCGCTGGCGGAGCCTGCGGTAAGTCTTCCTTTTAAGAAATATTTATTTAGGCGGGTGACCAATTCCGCATCAGCTTGGGTGGTTCGGTATAGCGTATCGTAGACATATTTGTCTTTCAAGACGGCTTCCTCAGGAAGAAATCGTCTGGCCAGGTTAGATCCAAAAGGCTCTAACACTGGAAATATGAGTACCCCTCGGTCCGAAAGCATGGTGATACCTTCTACAAAATCCACGTTCCCATCTGGAGCTGGATCATTTTGGGGATTGAGGTTGTCCAAGCCTGTCAAACGAATCAAAGGGATATCTTTTACCTTGCTGCCTTCTAGAAGGGAGGGATTATCTAGTCCTGTGCGATCGTCGCGATAGATCACTTGAAGTTGAAATCCTTCCCGAAGAATCTGACTCGCATTGAGGCTGTATACATTTTTCATCATCAAATCCCAAGTAGGGACACGCGTATTGATACGAGCAGGACGCAGCAGTTTTAAAAAAATCAATTCGTCTTCTTGGCGGGATTGGTAATCTTCGGTAAGCTCCCCCACCTTGAATACTTGCCCATTGTAGGTGTATTCGTAGGCCACGGCGATGACTTCATCGTTTTGCAGCCTTCTAAATAAGGAGATGAAACCCAGTTGAGGGTTGAAGAAATACTCTTTGGGATCAAGTTTTCTAGCCCCATTGATTTGTTCAAAATCTACTCCTTTTTTGATGCCAAGGTCAGCTTCTAAGGCTCTTGATCCGGTATCAAAGGGTCGAAAGCTTGGGTTCCCTGTGATGCTTGCATACAAGCGGTTGGCGGTATTACCAGAAGGGCTGTTTGTATTCCCTGAACCTATAGAAGTATTCGAAGCATTGTAAATCACTCTTCCTTCCCCCAAGTCCATGAAAGCCGCAAAATTTCGAAGGGTTTCGGTATTGGTGGCCCTATTCATGATATACACTTCCACCCGGGTGATGTTTACACCGGAGGTAACTTGAGGCAATCCTTTCAGCCAGCGCTCGTAATTGTCTCTGAAGAAATGCCCAAGAAAAAAGTGCCTATTTTCATCGTATTTGGAAGCTTGTATGTCAAAACTTCGGCCCTGTCCATTGGCATCTATGGCCAAATTATCTCTTCTACCTCGTTGGGTGGAGGCCACCGCACTGACATTTAATTTTCCAAATTTCAGTTGAGTTTTGACACCGAATAAATTTTGAGCACCTTGGATCAATCGATTTTGTACAGGCATGCTCACATTACCCACTTCTATAGATTGTATGATGTCTTCTTCAAATCCTTCGTAGCCAAGTTTGAGCTGATTTTGAAAATCAAAGGAATTATTAGAGTCAAAATTGGCTCCTATTTTCATTTTTTCTCCCAAATTCCCATTCACTGACATTTGGATTTGCTGCTGAAAATTGAATCCCCCATTTTTTTGTTGGCGTATAGGGATGGTGGGGTTATCTATTCTTCTGAAAATAGCTCCAAAATCAAGGTTTACAGCTCCGGTTGGAACGATATTGATTTCATTTCCTCCAAAGATTCTATCAAAGGTAGGGCTCACCGTTAAGGGAGGGATTAGGCTTCGGCCTTCCACCGCACTTTCTCCATCTATACCTCGGGCGCGCGTTCTCCAATAGTCTTGCCTTACTTTATACTCTTGCAGTTTTGAAAATTTATCAAACTCGTATTCTTGCTCGTTACCAAGGCGGGTGCTATCCATCAAATCGACCAAATTGTATCGTAGGGTAGAATCTACCCTAACTTGAATATCTTTCTCTATCGGAGAAGGAGGTAAAAAAGGGGATTTTTGGATAAAAAATGGATTGCGGTAGGGATATAGGGGATTGGTCCTCATATTTTGCCAAAGCAAAAATGAATTGGAAAGTCTCCTTTGATTGAGGGAATCTATTTTGGTTTTTGGAGTAGGGCTTTGCTGAGCGTGTAAAGGAATACTTATGGTCCCTAGGAGGAGCATCAAAAGAAGAAGGTGATGGACTGAAAATTTCCTTCTTGAAAAAGTAGACAACTCCTGAAAGTTCAATTCAGATACAATTAAGGTGTTTTTAGCGATGCTTTGATCAATTCTTCCAAGGATAGGTCGCTTGAACTATTTTTAAGGATTTGGGATATGTTTTTTTCAGCTACTGCTTTAGGAAAGCCTAAAGTAAGTAAGGCTTGTAACGCTTCTTCTCTAATTTTATTGTGTGCAGTTACAAATCCTAAAGGTGCAGTGCTCTCGTTCCCTGATGACTTGGCAACTTTATCCTTTAATTCTAAAATAATTCTTTGGGCGGTTTTTGTACCAATACCTTTTACCGCTTGAATAGTACCTACATCCCCCGAGAGAATGGCATGTTCAATTTCCTCTGAGCTAAGAGAAGATAGGATCATCAAGCCAGTATTGGGACCTACTCCATTGATGGAGATGAGTTGTAAAAAAAGCCGTCTTTCTTGTTCTTCTTTAAATCCGTATAGGGTATGTGCATCCTCTTTGATATGAAGAAAGGTGAGGAGGCGCAGTTGTTCTTCCTCCTTAATTTTAGCATAGGTTTGGAGAGAAATTTTTACTTGGTAGCCTATACCTGCTACGTCTATAAGTACGTACGTTGGGTCTTTGTGGACCAACCTTCCATTTAAATAGGCGATCATAGTCTATTATTGCTATTTTGAGCATCGACCACTGCGATGGCAACCATATTGATGATTTCTCTAATGGAACTTCCCAATTGCAACACGTGCACGGGTTTATTCATTCCAAGGAGGATTGGGCCAATGGCCTCAGACTTTCCTAGCTCTGCTAAAAGTTTGTAGGCAATATTGGAAGAAGCCAAATCAGGGAAAATTAAGGTATTCACTTCATTTCCCTTTTTAGATAGGATAGAGAAAGGATATATTTCTCGCTGTATTTCCTGATTTAAAGCCACATTGGCTTGCATTTCCCCTTCAATGATCAGCTCAGGGTATTTTTCTTTAGCCAAGGCAGTAGCTTTTGCCATCTTAGCAGGGATATCTCCCTGTGCCGAACCAAAATTGGAGTAGGAGAGTAGCGCAATTTTGGGGACCATATTGAAAAATTTCACTGCCTCTGCTGTAAGTCCAATGATATCCACCAATTCCTCAGCAGTAGGATTTAGGTTGACCGTAGCGTCTGCAAAGAAATAAGGCCCTCTTGGTGTATTCATGATGTACATCCCCGCCACTCTGTTTACTCCTTTTTTCACACCTATGGCTTGAAGGGAAGGGAGTATAGTTTTAGGATAATCTCGCGTTAGTCCCGAAATAAAGGCATCGGCATGGCCTGTCTCTACCATCAAGGCACCGAAATAATTTCTTTCTCTAACCAATCTATTCGCATCGAAAATGCTCATGCCTTTCCTTTGCCTTTTTGTGGCAAGAGTTTTAGCGAATTGGTTACACAGTTCTACCTCTTCCACGGGATCAATCATAGAGACACCCTGAAGGTCTAAGGAATTTTCTTCTATCAGAGACAAGATTTTTTCTCGATTACCTAGAAGAATGGGAATAGCAATTTTTTCATCTCGAATGAGCTGAACTGCTTTTAAAATTTTCAAATTATCTGCTTCGCCAAAAACCACCCGTTTAGGTTCTTTT
Source organism: Bacteroidota bacterium (assembly GCA_016866385.1). Classification (GTDB taxonomy): domain Bacteria; phylum Bacteroidota; class Bacteroidia; order Cytophagales; family Cyclobacteriaceae; genus Algoriphagus. The sequence goes on along the minus strand of VGMU01000027.1, from coordinate 2,319 downwards.
TTAGCCCTTCCAATAACCACTGACATCAAGCGTTCGTCAATGCCTATTCTTTTTTGAAGCTCTACCTCGTACGCTTCCCAGTCTGTGATTTGCTTTTTGGCCACGCCCGAATCTATGGCTGCTTTTGCCACGGCAGGAGCAATGCAGGTAATGAGTCGAGGGTCAAGAGGTTTTGGAATCAAATAAAGTTTTCCAAATGTCAAGTTACTATCTCCATAGGCCTTGGTGACAATTTCAGGTACAGGTTCTTTGGCTAACTTCGCTATGGCCTTTGCAGCAGCCATTTTCATTTCCTCGTTGATTACTGTAGCTCTCACGTCTAGGGCACCCCTGAAAATGTATGGAAATCCCAATACATTATTTACCTGGTTGGGATGGTCGGACCGACCGGTGGCCATGATTACATCTTCCCGGGCCTCTATGGCAGTTTGGTAGGCAATTTCAGGATCTGGGTTGGCCAAGGCAAATACGATAGGATTTGGAGCCATGGTTTTGATCATCTCCGCAGAGATGATATTCCCTGCAGAGAGTCCTAGGAAAACATCCGCTCCCGATAGGGCCTCGGAAATGGTATGCACGGGGAGATGGGTAGCAAATTCTCTGTGAATATCGTGCAGATTGGGTCTGTCAAAGCGTACCACCCCTTCAATATCACAAATGATGATATTTTCTTTTTTTGCACCTAGGTTGATATAAAATCTAAGGCAGGAAATGGCCGCTGCTCCAGCTCCACTCACTACGATGCGTATGTCTGCTATTTTTTTATCAACCAGTTCTAAGGCATTCAACAGCGCTGCACCCGAGATGATAGCAGTGCCATGTTGATCGTCATGCATGATGGGGATATGCAATTCTTGCTTTAGTCTTTGCTCAATTTCAAAGCACTCTGGAGCCTTGATGTCTTCTAAGTTTACCCCTCCAAAAGTGGGTTCTAATGCTTTTACGATCTCTATAAATTTTTTCGGATCCTTTTCGTTGATTTCTAGATCAAACACATCAATTCCCGCAAATTTCTTAAAAAGTACCGCCTTACCTTCCATGACGGGTTTGGATGCCTCTGGACCAATATCTCCTAAACCCAACACCGCAGTACCGTTAGAAATTACCGCCACTAAATTTCCCTTGGAGGTATACTTGTAGACATTTTCTGCATCGGCAGCTATTTCAATACAAGGCTCCGCTACTCCGGGGGAATAAGCCAAAGCAAGGTCAAGTTGGCTGGAAACGGGCTTCGAGGGCATTACCTGAAGTTTACCAGGAGATCCTTGGCTATGGTAATTTAAGGCGTCTTCTTTTCTTATTTTAATGGACATGCTCTTGGGTATATTGGGTTTAAGTTCCTGGGGATTCGGTCCAACTTATATTGGTATTCAAAAGGACAGTTTGTATCTCCCGCAAGGCGTCACCATGAAGTTCATTTGGGAAATAAACAAAACCTTCCATGTAGTAGAGCTTCCCTTTTTTCTGATCAATCATCAGGTAGCCCAGGTAGGTTCCTCCCATACTCAAATTATTCGTCTTCCAGGTGCCTCTTATTTCTACCGTAAAATTATCATTAATCACAAGGTTTCGGAATGCAGGGGGTATTTGTTTTTCACTAGTCATGAATGAATTTAGATCTTCAGGATCTGCGAAAATATGTTGTCCAGCAATGGAATCTCTCAGGGAGAGAATGCTTTGAGGAAAAGTTTGGGTCTCGTTAGTATAATCTGTTTCATAGTAGAAGACAGAAATATCTGGCCTACGGTCAGAGCCAGCGGGTTGTCTTAACCATAAAAAAGAGGGGGCAATCTTTGCAATTTGGTAGGATACTGGAGGCATGATATCGATACCCAGGGTCTTATTTGCTTCCTTTTGTGCCGCCGCATTCAATCGAGCAAAGAGGGCTTTTCCTAATCTTTCCCTTTCTCTTACTTCAAAGAGGTTTTGCAATTGGTCTTTATGTTTTCTAAGGTTGGCTATCAATTCTTCTTCGCTGTTCCCATAGAGGTAAAGAACTTCTTGGCCCTGTGCAAATTCATCTTCCATCCGTAAGGAGTACAAACTGGGGTCTGCCGCAGCTTTGTCTTTGGACTCCTGGGTAAATTGGGCATTGATGGCTTGGCTACCTCCTTTTTTATCGTCAAAAGTGGTGACATAGATTAGATTGGTGTACATCTTGAGCATCCTAGTCATGGCTCTTGGATCTACTCTATGTACCTTAAATAATGGTTCCGATCTAAGCATTCCTGGAATATCTGCCATAAAAATACTCCGTAACTCTTCCCCTACAGGACCTACCCATTTGGTGGAATCAATCGCCAAAACGATTTCTCCTAT
>VGMU01000026.1 GCA_016866385.1 Bacteroidota bacterium | reverse complement strand
ACTTTTTGCCAAGCAAGCCCGAGGCTTGATGAGTGATTACGCCATAAAAAATAGAATTACTTCCCCTGAGGAGCTCAAAGGATTTCAAAGGGAGCGGTACGAATTTGCAGAAAGTCAGAGTAGCCCAAAGGACTGGGTTTTTGTGCGATAGAAACGAAAATCCATCGCATTACTTAGGTGCTAAAAGTATTTTTTTAGGCTAAGCGGGTTAATTTTTTTAGGAATAAGGAGGTCGAATTCTAATTTTTTCCCTACTTTGTCTGGTGTAACACGTCATCTTGACCTAACCCAAAAACCTAAAGCACTACCTTATGACGCAAACTATCAACCGAAGCGCCTTATTCAACGCAAGCTGTTTGGCGCTCATCACCACCGCCTTTTCCTTTTCCATTCGAGCTGGCATTCTGCCACAGCTTGGAGTTTCTTTTAACCTTTCTGCAGAGGAACTTGGCTTTATCAATTCCATGTGGTTTTTAGGATTCCCCATTTCTATGATTTTGGGAGGATTATTTTACCACATCGTCGGACCTGCCAATATCATGCGCATCGCCTTCCTTACCCACACCGTAGGAATTCTGACCACCATTTATGCCGATGGATATACTACCCTCTTGATCTCAACCCTCATGATAGGATTCGGCAATGGCTGTACGGAAGCCGCCTGTAATCCCATGATTGCAGACATGTATTCGGGTACTACGCTGAATAAAATGCTCAATCGATTCCACATGTGGTTCCCAGGAGGGATCGTTTTAGGAAGTTTGGTGTCTAAGTTTATGACAGATTTTTCCTGGTTTACTTACGTAACTAAAGATCAGATTTCTTTTTTAACCAATCTAAACATCATTGGTGAGACAGGGAGCTTTACATGGCAAGCTCAGGTTTGGGTTATGATGATTCCTACCCTTGCCTATGCCATCTTGTTCTTTGGCAAAACCTTTCCTAAGCCTTCGGTAGAAGGAGTGACTTCAGTAGGCTCTAACATCAAGGCCATGTTTAGCCCCGTGTTTATTTTCCTTTTCTTTGCCATGGCCTTGACGGCCATTTCCGAATTTGGTCCTCAGCAATGGGCCAATATCGTATTGAGCTCCAGTGGAGCTTCGGGTATGCTGATCTTGGCTTTGACCACTGGCGTGATGGCAATAGGTAGGTTCTTTGCTGGTCCGGTGGTAAAAGCCCTTGGACAAACTGGGGTCTTACTGGGTGGAGCCATTTTTGCTTCCATAGGAGTATTTTTGTTTAGCACGGTTACCGGCAATATGGCCTACGTAGCTGCCCTTTTCTTTGCCATTGGGGTTTGCTACTTCTGGCCAGTAATGGTAGGGGCCGTGGCTCAGCGTGTACCCTTGTCGGGGGCTCTTGGCATGTCTATCATCGGTGGGGTGGGTATGTTCTCTACCGCCATCTTCCAACCCATCATTGGGAGCTGGATAGATGGAGCCAAGGAAGTGGCTACAAAAGCTGGATACACAGGATCTTCTTTGGATTTAGCTGCTGGCCAGGCTACCCTTCAAAAAATGATTCTTTTCCCAGGCATCTTAATCGTCCTCTTTATCATCTTCTTCTTCTGGCAGCGGGGAGTCAAGCCTGCGGCAGGAGCAGGACATTAAATGTAAAAAGCAGCCTTCGGGCTGCTTTTTTTATACTTCTCTCATTCATTAAAAAATGCACAAAAAAAGCCCTAACTTCTTAAAAGCTAGGGCTAGTGACCTCGTCAAGATTCAAACTTGAAACCTCCTGAGCCGTAATCAGGTGCTCTATTCAGTTGAGCTACGAAGCCATATCTTGAGGCAAAATTAACATTAAATTTTTCCTAACAACCATCCCCTCCCAAGAATTCCATTTTCCCCTGGCGCAGCTACCCTACCTTAATAATAATTAAGAGGGAGAAGCGGATAAATCCTTGGGGATTTTATATTTTTGCCCACAGCTCATTCGACAAGAAGCTTCATCTAATGAAAAATTTACTCGCTCTTATTTTTCTAGCACTTACCTGGGGAGCCCAAGCCCAAGATGACTCGCCTAAGCCAAAAACACCCATAGGAGGTAGACCCAATATCCCCAATGACTTGACTGTGGAATTTGGATGGAACCAGTTCACCAATAGACCGGCAGACCTACAACTGAAATTCTTTGGCTCTCGAAGTTTCAATGCCTACTACCAGGCTCCCATCCCTATTTTGGGCGAAGAGTCGGGCTTTGTTTTCAGCCCAGGAATAGGTCTTTCTGCCAATAAATTTTCTTTTGACGGAGATAAAAACCTCTTCAGAAATAGTACCCTAGGAGCCAACTCCTCCACCTTGAAGGAACTAAAAAGCGTCTATGGCACGTCCATCACCATCAATACAAATAGCTTCGCGGTAAATTACGTAGAGGTGCCCCTAGACCTTCAATACCACTTCAACAAACAAGACTATAGCAAAAGTTTTCGCGTAAGCTTAGGCGCCAAAGTCGGATTCCTCTACGGAGCCCATACCAAAATCTCCTACGATTCCCCTTCAACGGGAAATGTAAAAATCAAACAGGCCGAAAACTACGGATTGGAAAAAGTGCGATACGGCATCAACCTGAAAGCTGGCAGCCCAGGATTTTACGTATGGACTACCTACTACCTCAATCCCATGTGGAAAGCCAACCGAGGACCTTTCGCCACCGAGGCCACCCAAGTCAATTTTGGGCTTGCCATAGGCTTGTTCTAATACCCTAAAACATTATTGATTGCAATACACCTTCATTTTTCTATGGAGGTGTATTTTTTTTGTCTCTTTTCCTAGAAAATGGAACTCTCGGCACCTATGCCCTCAAGAATAAATCCATTGAAACCCTAGCCAGCAACAAACAAATCCCATCGCTAGACCAGCATATATCTCTACCGGGCGATGGGCATGCAGGTACAACCTGGCGGAGGCTACCCCCCCGGTCAATAGCAGGGCCCCCAAAAGAAGGTAGACGGAGGTAAATGCAGGAAATAAGGTACTCAAGACCCCAACCACGCCCAGTAATCCTCCCAATCCGGTCAGGTGGGCAGACATTTTCCAAACCAAAGTAATCCCAGTCAATAGGACTACCGTGCCTGTCATCACAGCCATTCCTTGCCAAAGAATGGGATCCAACTCTGTTTTTTGATAAAAGAATGCAGTGGTCAACACGTACACCAAGGTCAACAGAACAAAGGGCATCCTGCGTTCAGCCAATTCTTCAAAATGCAAGCTTTTGATCCATCCCCCCCAGCGTAAGCCTAGCATGAGCGCCATGGGTAGCAGCCAGGTAGAAAGCACGATGACATAAAACAAACGTGATTTAAATTCCTCAGGAAGCGTGGTGGCCTGGGGAACAGCAAAAAGCAAGGTCCCAAAGACTAAGGTGGGCATCACCAGGGGCTGGAAAAGCACGGTTAGCGCTAGGGCAAGGGGACGTAACACTACAGTTTTTTTCTAAGTCTAGCTACGGGAATTTGCAGCTGCTCTCGGTACTTGGCTACCGTACGACGAGCAATGGTATACCCTTTTTTGTTGAGCATCTTTACCAATTTATCGTCGGAAAGAGGTCTTTTTTTATCTTCTCCGTCCACCATACCTTGCAATACAGATTTCACCTCCCTATTGCTCACGTCCTCCCCGCTCTCAGTCGCAATGCCTTCGGAGAAAAAATACTTTAAAGGAAATACTCCAAATTCGGTTTGGATGGATTTGCTGTTGGCTACTCTGGAGACCGTGGAAATGTCCATGTCAATTTTTTCGGCAATATCCTTTAAAATCATGGGGCGAAGGGCCGCCTCGTCTCCATCGATAAAGAAAGGGTGTTGGTATTCCAATATTGCCTCCATGGTCTTCAATAAGGTGTTTTGCCTTTGCTTGATCGCATCGATAAACCATTTGGCTGAATCCAATTTTTGCTTCACAAAGGACACCGTTTCTTTCAGCTTTTTGTCCTTTTTGTCGCTCTTGTCGTAGGTATCAAAAAGCTCTGCATAGGAACGAGAAATGCGCAATTCGGGTGCATTTTTGGAATTGAGACTGATTTCAAATTTCCCTCCGTTGGAATTCAAAATAAAATCAGGAATCACATATTGGGTACGGACCATTCCGTCGGCAACTCCTCCCGGTTTGGGATTGAGGCGGGTGATCAGTTGCACGGCATCCTTGATTTCATCTTCATTAAGGTGAAGTCGCTTTTGGATCTTGGGGTAGTGCTTTTTGGTAAATTCTTCAAAACAATCCTGTACTATCGCAAGGGCATGCAACACGCTTGGGTCATCGGGATGCTCCTTGCGCTCCAATTGGATAATCAAACATTCCTGAAGGGTACGCGCTGCAATGCCTGCGGGATCAAAGGTTTGCACCTTGCGCAAGATTTCCTCCATCTCATCGATGTCGGTTTCAATGTTTTGTGAAAATACCAGGTCATTGATGATGGAGGTCAATTCCCTTCGTATGTATCCATCGTTTTCAATGCTGCCGATGAGTTGCAGCCCAATGAGCTTTTGTCTCTCGTCCAGCTTCAAAAAATTCAATTGGGTAATCAATTGCTCATGCAGGGAAGTCTGAAAAGAAATGGGAAATTCATGATCTTCCTCATCGGGAGAGTAATTGCCATCACCCTGCATTTTATAGCCCCCATATTCATCATCCAGGTAATCGTCCAGATTGACCTCCGCATTGTCGTCTCCATACTCCTCTGCATAGGGATCCTCGTAGTCCTCTTCGGTGCTGGTTTCGGGAGCTTCTTCCTTTCCCTCTTCCAGCGCAGGATTAATTTCCAACTCCTCCTCTATCCTAGCATCCAATTCAGCCGTGGGCACTTGCAGCAACTTGATAAACTGTATCTGCTGGGGAGAAAGTTTTTGAGAAAGGGTCTGAGAAAGGGTTAACTTTTGCATTGAAATGAATGAAATCATTTAATTGACTTAAAAAAAGCAAATTCATTGAGAAAGCTTCCTAGCCAAATTTAGGAAAAAGCGGCAATTTTTTGATAAAAAGGTGATTTAATCGTTTTTTTGCATTCCAACTAATTTCTATAGGAAATATTCTATTTCCTTAACTCCTTCACGCATGGCATTCAACAATCGGGTAAAAATCAAAAACGTCCTCCAGCAGGACCTTATCGGACAAGAAATCACCCTGATGGGCTGGGTACGCACCAAACGGAGCAACAAAAATGTATCCTTTATTGCCCTCAACGATGGATCCATCCTGACCAACTACCAGGTAGTCGCAGACCCTGAGGTAATTGCTGAAGAAACGCTCAAAAGATGTAGCACAGGAGCCTGCCTGAAAATCCAGGGGACGGTAGTGGCATCTCAAGGTTCAGGACAGCAGTCGGAACTTCATGCCCGATCCATAGAGGTACTAGGCGATGCCGATCCAGAAAAATATCCGCTACAACCTAAAAAGCACTCCTTGGAATTTCTAAGGGAAATAGCCCACCTGCGCATGCGAACCAATACCTTTGGAGCAGTATTTCGAGTACGACATACCCTCGCCTATGCCGTACATACCTATTTCCATACCAAAGGATTTTTCTACATCCATACCCCCATCATTACTGCTTCAGATGCCGAAGGAGCGGGAGAAACCTTCAAAGTAACCACCCTAGACCTTAATCGACCCCCAAAAAAGGAAGATGGAAGTATCGATTACAGCCAAGACTTTTTTGAAAGGGAAACAAACCTTACCGTGTCGGGTCAACTGGAAGGCGAACTTGCTGCCATGGCCTTATCTGAAATCTATACCTTTGGCCCTACCTTCAGAGCAGAAAATTCAAACACTACCCGGCATTTGGCGGAATTTTGGATGATTGAACCCGAAATGGCCTTCTACGATGCAGAAGACAATCAAACCCTTGCAGAAGACTTCCTCAAGTACATCATCAGCTATGCCTTGGAGCACTGCGCCGAAGACCTTGCCTTCCTTGATCAACGTGCCGCAGAGGAGGAACAAACGAAGCCTGCGGAGCAACGAGCTGAATTGGGACTACTTGATAAATTGCACTTTGTGGTCAACAACGATTTTGTTCGCCTGACCTACACCGAGGCCATAGACATCCTTCGCAACTCCAACCACAACAAAAAGAAGAAGTTTAGCTACTTGATTGAATCTTGGGGCACCGACTTGCAATCCGAGCACGAGCGCTACCTGGTAGAGAAGCACTTCAAGAAGCCAGTGATCCTTACCGACTACCCCAAGGACATCAAGGCCTTTTACATGCGTCAAAACGAGGACGGAAAAACTGTCGCAGCGATGGACATCCTATTTCCAGGAATAGGTGAAATCATAGGGGGCTCCCAGCGAGAAGAAAGGCTGGATAAGATCACCCAGCGCATGAAAGAAATGCATGTCCCCGAGAAAGAATTGTGGTGGTATTTGGATACCCGAAGATTTGGAGCTACCCCTCATGCAGGATTTGGATTGGGATTTGAGCGCATGGTGCAGTTTGTAACTGGCATGGGCAATATCCGAGATGTAATTGCTTTTCCTAGAACACCAGGAAATGCGGAATTTTAAATCCTAATAGCTACTTCAAGACCCTAGGCCAAGTGACTAGGGTCTTTTTTTGTGCTCAACTGACCACCTGTATCCTTCTGGCCAAGGGGATGCAGATCAGGCTGAAAGCTATGGCCAAATACCCTACGTAATTGAAATTAGTCAATTGGCCCAGTTCATTTTCTCCAATCATCATCCCTGCAATCAAGGAAGCTACCCCTGAGGCTAATTGCTGTACTGAAGAATTGAAACTGAGAAAGCTCCCGCGATTTTCTGGTTGTGCGGTACCCGTAATCATGGCTGCTGCGGGTACATACCGCCCGTTAGAGGTAACAAAAAACAGCGTGGTCACCAGCAATACCAAGCCTATGGGGGTGACCCCCAAATGGGTGATGATGGCTATGGGAATCAAATTTAAGAGCATGAAAATGGTAAAAATCTTCAATTTGCCCTTTCTATCTGCCAATTTGCCTACCCATGGGGAAGTGAAGATGGTGCAAGCACCCCCCGTAATATAGACATAGGTAAGCTGCATCTCCGAAAACCCCACATTGGCCACATTATAGGGACTCAAAAAGGGAATGATCATAAACTGTCCCAGCATCATCATGATGGAAAGCGTGATGGCCCGCATTTGATTGGCATTGCTTGTGACCTTGGAAATGACCGCAAACGGATGAGGGCGAGCCTGCGCTACACGGAGGTGTCCTTTGATAGAGGGAATACTTTTTACAATCATTCCCAAACTGAGCACAGACAAGATCGATAAGATATAAAAAGGCAAATGCCAATTGGATAAGCTTGCTAAGAAAAGTCCCAAAGGGACCCCCATCACCGAAGCAAAGGAAAAGGCAGACATCACCAATCCCATGGCACTTCCTCTACGCTCGTGGGGCACCACATCACCAATAATTGCTAAGATCAAAGCAGAAGTAAGCCCTCCAAAAATCCCGGACACCACTCTTGCCAAGAGCAATACGGCATAATTGGGGGAAAGGGCACAGCCTAGGGTTCCTAGGGTAAAACCCACATAGACCCAAAGTAATATCTTCTTGCGGTCAAACCTATCCAACACAAAGGCTCCAAAAAAGCTAGATACTCCAGCGCTAAAGGTATAGGAGGACACCAAAAACCCGAACTGACTGGGGCTGATATCAAACAAGCGCATCAATTGCGGACCCAGAGGCATCAGGATCATAAAATCCACAATGTGTATAAAGTTGATGGCGGCCAAAGTCCAGAGTAAGGCTTTTTCTTGCTTCATGGAAAATTTAAAACTAAAAATAGGGTAGAAATAGAATGGAAATAAAGTGGAAATAGAATGGAAATAAAATGGAAATAAGGTAGAAATAAATGGGACTGAACCTACTTCAAACCAATGCGGCGATAGGTTTCTGGAATGGATTCGATTAAATCATGAGCCATCAAGCCCCGAAGGTAGTTTTCTCCAGCAAGCTCCCCAGCCCAGCCATGGTGAAACACACCGCAAAGCAAGGCATCCTCAGGAGTATAGCCCTGCCCAAGATAGGAGGTAAGCATACCTGTCAACACATCTCCACAACCTGCGGTAGCCATATACTTACTTCCTGAACTATTAAAAACCTGTCTTCCATCAGCAAAGCAGCACAGGGAATGTGCCCCTTTAATAAGCAAGTTTACTCCGTAGTTTTGACAAAAGGTACTGGCTTTAGCCATGCGCTCTGCATGGCTGTCACAAGGTCCAAAAAGCCGTTCAAATTCCCCCAAGTGAGGGGTTAGGATGCTTCCCTTGGGTATGAGGGCCCAAAGTTCTTTATGCAGTGCAAGGTAAGTCAAGGCATCTGCATCGAGCACCAAGGGCTTGGAAAAGCTGGAAAAGACTTGCTCGAGGAGCTTACACCGCTCCACCTGCATACCAGGGCCTAGGCCAATGGCATCGTAGGTAGACCAGGGTTGATCCTCCCCAAAGGTACACATGACCTCTGGGACAGCTGCTTGTATAGCCCAGCGCTCCTCTTCGGGTAGGCAGCAAGTGACCAAGCCAGAACCAGTACGCAAGGCGCTTTTTGAAGAAAGGATAGCTGCACCTACTTTTCCTTTACTGCCAGCCAGGAGCAATACTTTTCCTCGGTTACGCTTGTGTGAAAATCGGTCAAAAATTCGATGGTGAGCAAGTATATCCTTGGCTTGTAAATAGTAGGTAGTCGAAGCAAAAGCATCGAGCGTTGCCTCGTCTATTCCTATGTCCAGTAGGACCAGTTCTCCCGTAAACTGCGCATGCTCTGGAAAAAGTAGGGAGCGCTTGGGAAATCCAAAGGTAAGGGTCACCTCGGCTTTCACTGAATTTTCGGTGATGGACGTATCCGTGGGTAAACCGCTAGGCAGGTCAATGGCGATTTTTATGCCAGCGCAGGCATTAATTTTTCCAATAATTTGCTTGGCCTCTTCACGGAGCGGGCCTTTCCACCCCACCCCTAGGAAGGCATCTATCCATACCTGGCTGCTGTCGGGGGATATGGAATCCCAAGACCATTGAGGGATCTGCACAGGCAAAGCTCGGAAATTGGCTTCAGCATCTGCGCTCAAACGTGTTCCTGGAGAAAAGCAAGGAATCACCGCTACGCGGTACCCTTTTTGGTGAAGCAATCTAGCGATAGCAAATCCATCTCCTCCATTATTGCCCGCACCACAGCATACAGCTATCCTCTCCTCTTTGGAATACGCACTACGCATAAACCAGTCCACTACCTGTTGGGCTACCCTTTCCATAAATTCAAGGGGAGATATTCCTTCCTTCTCCATGTGGAGACGATCTAAAGCAGCACCATCCGAACCGGGAAGGATTTTGAGCATGGGCTAGGCGAGCGAAGAGGTAGATTTAAGTTCTTGCTTTGGAAGGGAGAGACGACTTAGAAAAATGATTCCAAGTACAAAGAACACCCCTAAGAATAGGGCGGAGTTTCGCATACTTCCAGTGAAATGCTCGATAATCCCATAGGAGAAGGTACCGAGAACCACGGCAATTCTTTCGGTAATGTCAAAAAAACTGAAAAAGGAAGCATGGTCTGTGGTTTGTGCAGGAATCAACTTGGCAAACGTAGAGCGAGAGAGGGATTGGATTCCTCCCATCACCATCCCCACCACAAAGGCCAAGGCATAAAACTGATTGATGGAAACGACGAAGTAGGCGGCTACACAGATGCCAATCCAAATAAACACCATGCTGATCAAGCTGGTCTTATTGCCGAGTCTACGGGAGATAAAGGCAAACAGATAGCTTCCCCCTATAGCCACAAATTGAATGATCATAACCGTAAGAATTAGCTTGTCGCCTGGCATTCCCAGCTCCTTGTCTCCAAAAGAGGCCGCCAAGTAAATGACGGTTTGCACTCCCATAGAATAAAAAAAGAAAGCAGCCAAAAACCGATTCGTCACGGGAGACCTTTTGACTTGATGGAAGACTTGGGTAATTTCCTGATACCCCTTTAAAATAAACTTGGAAGGAAGGCTTTTTTTGTAAGGGTTATTGGGTAAAACCCGAAAAGGAATTTGGGCAAATCCTACCCACCAGAGCCCTGTGACCAAAAAAGAAATGCGAGGAGCATAGCTGCCTTCAGGAATCCCAAACCACTCTGGATTCTGTATGGTGAGTAAATTTATAGGGTATTCAATATAAAGAAAGTATTCCCCAAACCACTCTGGATTCTGTATGGTGAGTAAATTGAATACCAAAAGAATCACGCTACCGATATAGCCCAAGGCAAAGCCCTTAGCGCTCAATAAATCAAATTCTTCGACTTTAGCAATTTCAGGAAGGTAGGCATTGTAAAACACGATGCTACCGGAAAATCCTATGCTGGCTAAAATGCTGCAGATAATTCCGAATTCCACATTCTCCCCCGTAAAAAAATATAACCCTGCACAAGAGGTGGATCCTAGGTAAACGAAAAATTTCATAAACTTCAATTTATTCCCTGAGGCATCTGCTATACCCGACAGCAAAGGAGCCAGCAAGGCTATAATCAAAAATGAAAAAGAAATAGAATAGGAGTAAAGCACCGTATTGACCACCTCCCAACCGAAGAAGGAAACACGATCAGACCCATCGGCACGCATCGTCACCGCATTGTAGTATACGGGGAAAATGGTAGAAGTGATCACTAAACTATACACAGAGTTTGCCCAATCGTACATGGCCCATGCACCTTGGACTTTTTTGGAAGAAGAAAGGGGTGGTTTCATTTTTTTTCAATAAAAAAGCCATACGCTTGAGCGTATGGCTTTCAATATACACATAAAGAGAATTAATCTTCGTAAATCTTTCCGATAGAAGCATACAGTACTTTTCGTGCATCTGCATTTCTAAGTTCTGTTTGCACGTCGGAGATAGGACCCATTTTTACATCCTTGTCTACCTTCATGGAAATGGTGATGGAGCCTCTATCCGCTTCTGCCAACTTGTCACGCTCTTGATTCACCCATTGCACGATTTCAGGTGTGCTGATCAACACGTCATTGGCTTGAACACGTGGTTCAGAACCATACAACCCTGTATTCTTAGGCTTTCCTATGAAAATATAAGAAATCAAGGTTTTGTTTTGAAGTTTCTGCAATTGAGTAGACTGAGGAATTTTTTGTTCCACTAGGATGTCCTGCTCTCTCAACACGGTAGTTACCATGAAGAAGAACAAAAGCATGAAAATGATATCGGGAAGCGCAGAGGTATTAATTTGCTCTTGGCCCTTTCTTTCTTTTTTAAACTTTGCCATATCAATTTCCTCCTATCTTATCAGGTTCTGCAATAGAGATCGCCATAGGAATCCCTTCTTTACCTTTATCTTGAAGTGCTTTTGAAGCTTCATCATCACCAGTTAAGGCACGATACTCGTCTGCAGTTAATCCAACTCTTTTAGCATAAATATCGAAATAGGCTTTCTTGGCCAAATCGAATACCTCAAGGAATACGGCATAACTGGTACCTCTATTGGTCTTGATGGAAATGACAGCTTCCCCAGGATGGTCAGAGGAATTGGATCTCTTTTGAGCCTCTGCTTTTAATTCCGCTGGGAGGGAATTGAACAAGGCAGCAGCCTCCTCATCAGGAGCACCAAAGTTCAAAATGAAAGCTTTAAACTCCTCATCAAGACCATCAGCTTTTCTCCTATATTCTCCCTCCACTAGCAAATCGTTGTTTGCATTAATCAAGACATTAAAGATATTTCTTTCATTCTTTTGGATGTCAGGTGGAGGCACGTTTGGATCTTGCTTGGGTGGAAGGAAATTTAGAATCCCTTTGTCCGAAGCAATGGTGGTGGTCACGAGGAAGAAGATCAACAACAGGAAGGCGATGTCAGCCATTGATCCTGCATTGATCTCATTACTCATTCTATTTTTACTTCTTGCCATTTTATTTTGCGGCTTTAGTAAGTTCTGTAATAATAATTGAAAGCACAGTGATAATAGACAAAACATATGTCATAATCAACATGCCACCAATTAGTTGAGACATTCCTGATGTTAGGTTAAAAGGTTCCCCTTCAAACTTAGGTAATACTTCGCTATCAGATAGAGCAAAGCAAATGAAGAAAAGTACAGCAAGTGCAACTATTCCAAGTCCAGACTTCATCAAACCCTTGGGATTATCCAAAGATTTAATCAATGGCAATAAAATAGAAAGTACCGTGCCCACAATTGCTAATACGTAAGTACCGTACAGCATAATATCGTAAACATCCATAGTATCAGTGGTTTAAATGTTAAGGTTTGGATTGCGCAAAGGAAAAACCAAAAATTTACTTTCCAGTCAATTTGTGCTTCACCAAAATATCCACCAAAGTAATAGAAGCGTCTTCCATGTCGTTTACCAAAGAGTCGATTTTAGACACCAAGTAGTTATAGAACAATTGAAGAATCATCGCAGCGATCAAACCTGCTACAGTGGTCAAAAGGGCGATTTTAATACCCCCTGCCACAATGGATGGAGAGATATCTCCAGCAGCTTCGATGGTATCGAAGGCAAAAATCATACCGACTACCGTACCGAAGAATCCAAGCATTGGAGCAAGAGCGATAAATAAGGAGATCCAAATCAATCCCTTCTCCAAACGACCCATTTCTACAGAACCGTAAGAAACGATAGATTTTTCCACCATGTCAATGCCCTCTGCATAGCGCATCAAGCCTTGAGTGAAGATGGAAGCCACTGGGCCTTTGGTGTCTCTAGTGACTTCTTTAGCAGCTTCAACCCCACCAGAGGCAAGAGCTTCTTCCACTTTAGCCAACAATTTTTTGGTATTGGTAGTGGCTAGGTTGAGGGTAATAATTCTTTCTAACGCGATGGCAAGGCCAATGATTAAGCAAAGCAATACAGGAGTCATGTACAAAGGATCACCTTCAATAAATTTCTCCTTGATCACTTGGTGGAAGCTCTGCTCCTCAGCGACGATCTCGTCGTCAACAGCGGTAGGAGATTCTTCTGTCGCTGCTGCATCTTTTGCAGGAGCATTTTGAGCGTTAGCGAACGCAGGAACGAAAAGGATACCTGCAAGCATGAACAAAGCGATTAACTTTCTCATAATGTGTTTTTTAATTGACTTTGATTAAGGTTAAATGGTTTCCAGATTAAATCGAGTTTTAAAGATATCATATTTTAATTTCAAAAAACAAGAGGGCCTTTTAACTTTTTTTGAAGAATCTTTCGTTTATGATGGTTTAAAGCCAATTTTTACATGAATGGAAAAATAAATTTTTTCTATCCTAACCTTTTAAAAATTTTACCCTCTTACAAAAATTTATTTTGATTTTCTCTAATTACCTGATAATCAATTATCAGGTAATTAGGATTTTTTACTTCTAGGAAATTCAGGCCCTTGGAAGTCCTATTTTTTTCCTTCCTTGTGGCTCAGGATTTTAAATAAATAGGAAGAGAAAAAATATTTCCAAGGCCCTTCGATAACACATCTGAACTTGCGACAAGCTGCTTGGGTGCGCTTCAATATAGTTCCAATATGCGGTACTTCACACCTGCATAGTCAAAGGTATCCAGAGCGTGCTTATCCTTCATTACCGCATAGATGGGTGCTTTGGTCGAAATCCCAAAAAATGTCAATCCTTCGATACTTACCACATCTACAGAGGTAGAAATAAAAAATACCTGTTGGTCGGTGACCACTACAGCTCCCAATTCTACACGATCACATATTTTTTCTACTTCCAATAGTTCCAAAATTATTCGTTCATTTTTTAAAAAATGAACTTCGTGCTCCAGCCGAACCAGTAATTCGTTTTGAGAAGAAGCTCTTTCTTCTTCCTGGCTAGGAGTATCCTCAGTCTGGGTAATGGCCTCTTGGAGATGGGAAATTTCATGCTCAAAATCTGAAATGAGTTGGTCTTGCTTACGCATACACGCCTGAAGCAGTAAAGCTTTGGAAAATCTAGGTGTGTTCATCGGAAATAGGGTCTATTTTTCCAATAGTACCCACAATTTTGAACCTCCTTATTGACTAAAATCAATAATAAGCCTGACAAAAAAAGGGATTTCATAAACGAAATCCCTTATTACTTTTCCAAATGATGATATTATCATATCCCTTCCTGATCGATTAGGTAAACCAAAGCAGCCATAGCTGCCGCACCCAATTCCAGTTCTCTTTGGTCTACGGCTTCAAACACATCTGCTTCGGTGTGGTGGTAAATAAAATACTTCTGAGAATCTGGCAATAGTCCGATCAAAAAGGTACCCTGATCCCTAAGGGGGCCAATATCGGCTCCTCCACCTGGCTTTTGCAGGTTCCACAGTTGGTAGGGCCGCAATAAATCAGCCCAAGAAGAAAGTTTACTACGCTGCGCATCTGTGCCCGTGGAGGAAAAGCCTATGGGTAAAAATCCTCCAGAATCAGACTCAATCGCTGCAATGTGTTTTTCTCCATTTTCCTTGGCCAAACGAGCATATTCCTGTCCTCCACGAAGTCCGTTTTCCTCATTCATCCACATGACTGCTCTGAGGGTTCGCTTAGATTTCCAACCCAAGTGCGTGTACAACCTCAATACTTCTATGGCCTGCATGCATCCTGCTCCATCGTCGTGAGCACCTTCCCCCACGTCCCAAGAATCTAAATGGCCACCGACAGCGATGATTTCCTCTGGGTACTCTGATCCCCAGAGCTCCCCAATCACATTATAAGATAATTTTTCTGTTTTCATTTCTCCGTGAGACTCTAGGTAAACACTTAGATCGGGTTGCTGAGCAAGTAGCTTGCTGAGAAGGTTTGCATCTTGGGTGCTGATGGCCAATGCGGGAATAGCAGCATACTCTGGAGCATAGCGCTGGTTTCCAGTATGAGGAAAATCATCCACCCTATTGCTCATCGAACGCACCACCGTCGCAATGGCTCCCCATTTTGCTGCCGTAGCAGCTCCAGAACTACGTTGGCCCACAGCACCTGAATACGCCTCAAAAGCATCGATTTTACTTGGATCCATGGGACCATTGAAAAACACGATTTTCCCTTTTACTTGACTCCCTAAAGCCTGCAACTCAGCCAAGCCCTTAACCTCAATCACCTGCCCTAGCAATCCTCCAGGCCCAGTGCCTTGCGTATTTCCCAAAGCCAAGGCAGACAAGTCCACTGTTCCATGGGTTTTAGAGTCAATAATTCTAGCTATATCCTTTCCTCCTCGCTCCCAATGCGGCACCGTGACTGGCTGAAGGTACACCGTATCGAAGCCATAGCGCTCCATCACTTGTTTGGTCCATTCTACGGCAGCAGCAGCACCGGGAGACCCGGCTAGTCGATTTCCTATTTCTTTACACAGGGTTTTGAGATTTTCATAGGTATGTCCATCGGTAAGTTCGGTCGTGTAAATCGTTTTCAATTTGGCTTCATGCCCTTGCGCAAAAGCCAGCACAGGAAAAAAGAAAAGGATCCAGATGATATTTTTCATGGGATGTATTTTTTGAAAATTTAGGAAAAGAACGCAAAATGATTTTTAATTTCTATGGAAGGAATCTATTCTACCAATATTTTTTTCTATTCATGTAAAACTCTTTGTTCAATTCCCCGTTTATTTCAAAGTTTGAAAACAAACTTATTCCAACCTTTTATTCACAACAACAACTCATTCCTCTCATGAAATTACTAACTGCTCTAGTCTTAGGACTTAGTACCGTTTTTATGGCAGCTCATGTTTCGGCGCCAGCATCTGTCAACATCCCTGAAAGTCAAGTGCGTTGGGAAGCCTCCAAGGTGACCGGGACGCATTGGGGATATGTTCCGCTCAAAAATGCAAACTTGGATTATTCGGGAGGAAAAATCACTGGAGGCTCTTTTGAGATGGATATGGTAAACCTGACGGTAGAGGATCTCACCGATGCCAAATCCAAAGGAAACTTGACTGGACACTTGAAGTCGGATGACTTTTTCTCTGTTGCAAAATTCAATAGTTCCACCTTTACCATTACCGAGGCAAAGACCAGTAACCGGAAAGATTACACCATCACCGGCAACCTGACCATCAAAGGAATTACTCAAAAGATTTCTTTTCCGGCCACCGTTACGGTAGCTGGAAAAAAATTAACAGCAAGCGGAAAAATTACCTTTGACCGCACCAAGTTTGATATCAAATACCGCTCAGGTAGCTACTTCGAAGACCTTGCAGACAAAATGATCTACGACGAGGTGAAGTTGGATGTGAAACTGGTCGCTACCATCTAAAATTTAGATGGTTTCCCCATGCAAAAGCTCCCAAGTAACCTTGGGAGCTTTTTTTATGTTTTATTCATGCTTAAAATTGGGAGGACTTAAATCAGAGGTCGTATTTGAGGGTTAGCAGGGCATAGCGAGGCTGTACCAAATAGGAATAGGTACTCACCACACTCTCACTAAAACTATCTCTCCGAATGGCTCGGGTATCGGCGATATTCCATACCGACAATTTCAATTCCCAAGGACTTTTTTCCCGCTGGTAACTTAAAAATGCATTCAAGAAATCGAAATCACTTCGTGTACCCATGGCCTGATTCAGGTAAGCAGAATAGGTATAATCTGCAAGTAGCTTTACTCCTTTCAGCAGATCCAAGTCTATTTCTAATTTGGGACTATGTGTGGTAAAGGTATTATCTATTCTTCCTGAGACGTATTGGTTTGCCGTGAAGGAATAGCCAATCTTGGCTTCCAAGACCTTAAAGAAGGTACTGGTCAATTTGGTGTCGTAAGTCTGGGAAAACTGCTGATTCTGGGTGAGTTGGTCATCCAAAAACAAATTGGTTTGGAAAGCATTCCAATTTCCACCGAACTCAAACTTCATTTTATTGAAGGATTTGTCCACCCGAACATCCCCATTTAAGGTCTTGTTGACAGGCTCCACGTTAAGTACTGAAAACAAGCGGTTGATTCCGATGAAGTCAGTCGTCGTCACCAAGTCGTTTCGTTTCCACTGGTAGTTGACATTTCCAAAGACCATTAAACCGGAGAACATGTCAAAATGCGTGTAGGAAAGTGTATGGGTATTGAAAATACCATTATCCAATGCCCGATTTCCTCGAAACAGTGCATTGTAATCTTGCAAGAGCAATCCTTGAGCCAGCTTTTGGCTATCCATAAAGTTGGCCTCTGTACCCCAGCGGTAGGTCAGGGAGCGATTGGAAGTAATGTTCCACTTTGCATACATCGCGGGCAACAGCAACAATCGATCTTGTGCCAATTTTTCTCCCAACTGCACATCAGTCCATTGGTAGCGGTGAAGGTTGGCCGAAGGACTAAGTATCCAATCCTTCCATTTGGTTTTCCAACTCATGCCGAGGTAGATGTCTCGGAAATCAAAGGCATTGTCATTGACAAACGCATCAAAGCGCTGGCTCGAACCCGCTTGATTCAGACCACTCACAAAATCCTGGTTGAGTTGCTGCATCCCCAAGGACCAATTCAGGTGATTGGTAGGATTGAGAATGTAATAGTAATTGAATACTCCTTCCAAGGTACCCGTATGCAATTCCTGGTTTTGAAGGAGGCGGTAAGTTTCTGCATTAGGAAGTGCATACAAGCCTACCAGTGGCTTGACCGAGGAGCTAAGGTCTAAGAAAGGGTTTGAAAATTTCTTCTCCCAGTTTATTTCCATGCTATATACCTGTCTTTCACTTGGCGCACGATACCACTCCAACTTTTGTTGCAAGGCATAGGGACTTCGTGAGGAACGCGTGTTAATGATCTGGGTAAAAGTTCCAAACCTAGAATTGAGCAAGTTTCCATTCTGAATCTCAGAAAGCTTTCCAAAAAAACTATATTTTAAGTAGGTCTCTTCTTTGGGTGTGAAAGTAATGGCATACTTGGCCAAACCAGACTTGTTTTCTACCGAAGAGGCAGACAGGAGTTCTTCCTTGTTGTTTTGCCCTGAATTCAAATACGTGCGTAGGGAACTGCTGCCCAATTCATTGGTTGAGGTAGACCCGATGACAAATCCCGTATGCCTCCACTTAGAGGAGGGAGAGTAGTTCAAATTGAAGGCAGCCAAGTTGGTTTCAAGGGAGTTGGCATTGGAGCGAGTGGCCAATGGAATCCCCAAATCCTCCCCATTGACCTGTACACGGGATCCAGCACGAGAAGCAAGTCCACCCATGCCTCCCGAAAATCGGAAATAATCCTGCAGGGTAAAGGGCTGTTCTCCCACATTGTTGGTACCTCCGATGAGGTTGAGGTTCAGTTTGGGGGTGTAATAAAAGGTATTGGCATGGGCTAAATACCGTTTCTGAGGACCAATTCCTGCAGACAAATCTCCAAAAACCATATTTTTCTTTCCATCTTTCAGTTGGATATTGAGCGCCAAGGTCTCATTGGTATCCATCCCACGGATGGGAGCAATTTCATTGAAATTTTTCAACACCTGTACCCGATCCACAGCATTGGCAGGCAGATTTTTGGTGGCCAATTTGGTGTCTCCATCAAAAAAGGGCTTGCCGTCCACCAACACTTTGTCTACATTCTTCCCTTGCACTTTAACA
This sequence comes from Bacteroidota bacterium, assembly GCA_016866385.1. Lineage (GTDB taxonomy): Bacteria > Bacteroidota > Bacteroidia > Cytophagales > Cyclobacteriaceae > Algoriphagus. Next base: position 15,626 of record VGMU01000026.1, on the reverse strand, counting down.
GCCCCATCCTCAGAAACTTGAAATCCCGGAAGCTTTTCCAAGACATCCTCCAGCTTACGCTCGGTACCCGTGGTAAATGCATCGGTTTTGTAGGTAAGCGTATCCCCTTTCATGGTGACAGGCATTTCGGACACCACTTCCACCAATCCAAGTTGGGTATCACTTTGCTTGAGGATAACCAACTGTGGGGTATCCGAATCCCAGGAGTTGAGTGCTTGTTCATACTGCCGGTAACCCACAAAAGAAATGCGAATCAGGTAAGAAGGTCCTTCAAGCAAGGTCACCTTAAATTTACCCTCGTTGTTGGAGATACCAAATCCCGCAATCTTCTGCGTGCTTTGATTGATGGCCACCACATTGGCATAGGCAATGGGCCGATTGAGGCTATCCAGCACCTGCCCGATGAACGGCTTGGTTTGGGCCATGGAAAATCCAGCAAGCAAGCAGAAGCAAGCGAGCAGACTTATTCGTTTGAATCGTAACATCAACTAAATGAGGAAATAAGGTGGAGAAGGCCAAAATGAGGACCTTCTATAAAATAATGAGGCTTCAGATTTTGGGATTAATTCCCTATCCGTATTTCCATCCTGTTTCCACTACCTGGCTTACCTTGGTACCGGTTCATCATTTGCTTCATCCCCTCTTCCTGCACTACTCGAAACTCGGCCTGAGTAATTTCTTTACCTTTAGAAGGACGCTCGATGACTACAGGCTCGGCAGAAGGATTCAATTCAATTTTTTCACAGATGAGTGTTCTTCCTTGATTTTGAACTTCCAAAATCAAGCCTGGAAGGCCAAAATAGTTTTCAGGCCCATGGGAAACGGGGATTTCCGGGGTAAACCAAACCGTGACCTGCAGGGTATCCTTCACATTTTCCATTTCCGTCATTCCAGTTGAGAAACGCTTTGCATCTATAATGCGAGTGAAGCTCGCCTTTTGTGCAGTATAGTTGCCTACTTTTTTAATTTCTTCAGATAGTTCCCATTCTGGTGCTTCCAACTTATCTTGAATTAAGTATTCCTTACCCATCATTTCTTGTTCTTGAACGTAAGATTGATCCGCGATATTCTTATAAAGCAAAGAACCTTCTCCGCTGGAAGCGACCATAAATACAGCCCCACCCGCAGCAGCAGTGGCAGGACCCCCTCCCAGACTTTCTTCCTTCTTCCAAGTAGACTCGGTTTGGGTAAAGGAAAGCACATAATTTTGTTCCATTTGCTTTTTGAGTGAAGCCTGAATCTGTGCGATTTGCTCCGGAGCCATTTTGGTGGAATCCATTTTAATGGAGAAACTGGAGGAAGACTTGTAATAAGCTCTTCCGGTGATTCCTTGTGCAGAGGAAGACTGAACTCCCAAGCATAAAAAGAATAAAATGAAAAGAAAGGGTAGTAGAGATTTCATGGTTTGGTTGGTTATTAGTTTACAAAAGAAATCAATGGAGTGAAAAGGCCTCCATTTTATCTTGTTAAGTTCTGTTAATTTAAAATTATTACTTCTGTCTTTTTAAAAATTTGACACACCCCTTCTATGATATACCAAGAAAAAAGGCGGAATTTTCTCCACCTTAATCCATTTTTATCTGTATTTCTTGAAGTTCCGGTGGGACTAGTATTTGAGACTTTTTAAATAGGCAATGCTTTTGGGTAGCGCCTCCAGCTCGTGTTCGCTTTCGTCTTCGATAAACATGTGGGTGATCCCAATTTTGTTGGCTTCTCGCAAGATAGATGGGAAATCAAGTTCCCCTTGACCCAAATGCACGTCATTTTCTGGTCCAGTCAATCCAGTCATGTCCTTAGGCGCACCCTTTCTAAAATCCTTGAGATGCAAAGACACCCATCGCTTGCCGTACTTTTTCAATAGTCCTGCAGGATCCCCTCCCCCAAAATGGGTCCACATGACGTCCATTTGCAGGGATACGTAGTTGGGATCCGTATTTTCAACCAAGTAATCAAATAAGGTGCCTTTTTCGTAAGGTTGAAATTCATAGCCATGCACGTGGTATTTGAAGGTGATTCCATTTTCTTTCAAGACCTTTCCTCCAGCATTGAAGACCTTGATCGCTCGATCCGCATCCGCCTTGGAAAACTGCCCCCGAGCATGAGGGATCCAGGCACACATCACGTACTTCACCCCTAGTGCTTTCGCGTAGTCTGCCACCGCCTGAGGATTGGATTCCAACTGTTCAAATCCAGTACCTGTAGAAGGCATAACGATGCCTCTGTCAGACAACATCCTTACAAATTCCTCGGGACTTACGCCTTGAGGCACCCCTCCTTCATAGGACACAAAACCTAAGTTTTGAATGATATCTAAGGTTTGAGGAACTCCATTTTTCCACTGGTTGCGAAAGGTGTACGCCGCAATTCCCAAGGGTGCCTGAAAGAGAGCATCTCCCTTTTTTTGGGCCCTGACTTCTCCTGTAAAGAAGAAGAAAGGCAAACTAAAAACGAATAGTAAAATGTATTTTTTCATAGGTTTTTGGGTCATTGACGTTTTAATAAAACGTATAAAATTTTCATATTAAAGGTTAAGCTTATTCAATTCCTCCACGGCATGATTGGCTGCTCTGGCGGTAATGGTCATAAAGGTCAAGGTTGGATTTTGAGTACTGGCGCTAGTCATACAAGCTCCATCTGTCACAAAAACATTGGTACAGGTGTGCAATTGATTGAAGGAATTGAGCAAGGAAGTTTTGGGATCCTTGCCCATGCGAACCCCACCCATTTCATGAATATCTGAACCTGGAGGGGCTCCAGTATCTTCCACCTTGATATTTTTGAATCCCATCCGTTCATACATTTCGCTTTGTTGCTCCACAAAATCTCGAGTCATTTTATCGTCATTTTCTTTCCATTCTACCGAAAGGATGATTTTGGGAATACCGTACTTGTCTTTTTCGTCTTTACTTAGTCGCAGGTGGTTGGATTCTTCGGGCACCATCTCTCCTTGCATCCACGCCGCCATTCCCCAGAGCCCATAGCCTGGATGTAGCAACTTTTCTCGAAGCGCATCTCCAATCAGGTCCTCGTTGCTCTCCAACTGTCTACTGGCCGACATCCCTATCGCATAGCCGCGCAGGAAGTCCGTTTCTTGTCTGTACACATTGCGGAAACGAGGCACATAGGCATGTCCTGGATTTCTACCTAGGTTGGCTTTGTCCATAAATCCCTCAAAGGTGGCATATCCCTTGCCTCGATAATTGTGGCAAGTAATAAACTTCCCCATCAAACCATTGTCATTGCCAAGGCCATTGGGGAAACGAGAAGAAGTAGAGTTGAGTAAAATGGCATTGGAATTCAAGGTGGAGGCATTGAGAAATATGACTTTGGCATAAAACTCTATCGACTCTTTGGTCAGCCGGTCAATGACTCTCACTCCTATGGCTTTCCCTTTCTGTTCGTCATACAAGACAGATTCTACCACCGAATCGGGACGAAGCGTCAAGTTGCCCGTTTTCTCTGCCCATGGAAGGGTAGAAGCATTGGCAGAAAAATACCCCCCATAGATACAGCCCCGATTGCACATGTTTTGATTTTGGCATTTGGACCTTCCCTGATCTCTGTGGATCTGCTGGGGATCGGTGAGGTGAGCGCATCGACCCTGGACCAGGTGCCTCTCTGATCCGTACATCTCCTTGAGCTTCTCTTTGTAGTACTGCTCCACGCAACTGAGTTCAAAACCTGGCTGTACCACTTGGTCGGGAAGTACATCCAAGCCATCTCTATTACCTACAAATCCAACGAATGTTTCTACGTAGGTATACCAAGGCTCTAGGTCCTTGTAGCGTATGGGCCAATCTACTGCATAACCATCACGGGCAGGACCCTCAAAATCAAAGTCTGACCAACGCTGAGTACCTCGTGCCCAAAGGAGAGATTTTCCTCCTACATGGTATCCCCTAAACCAGCGAAAAGGCTTTTCTTCAATGTAAGGCTGCTCGTCCTCTGCCAAAGCCCAATGCATGGTCTCCTCTCTCTTCCAAGAAGCCGCCCCTAATCCAGAGCGCTTATCTACCGGTACGGCGCCGCGAAACTCAAATTCCCAAGGAGCCTTGGAGGCAGTGGGATAATCTTCGATATGGCGAACCATCCGTCCGCGCTCCAATACCAGGGTTTTTAAGCCTTTTTCAGTGAGCTCTTTGGCCGCCCATCCTCCAGAAGCTCCTGAGCCAATCACAATGGCATCGTAGGTTCGATTTTGTTTTGAATCTTGTAGCATAGCTAATTAAGCCTTTTCGGCAGGCACCTCCACACAGCCATTGTAAAATCCTGGAGCCACCTGATAGCCCCGATAATCCACCATAACTTCTTTTACTGTGGTAAAACCAAAAATGGTATTGGATCTAACGAGTTCGTAAAACTTCTTCTTGTCTTCTGAGGCATCATCCTTATAGGAAAGTAAAGTTTTTTCCCTTTCTTCTTTACTCACGGAAGTAAAACCCAGTTGATGCAAAGCATCAAGTTCTTTGATCAATATTTCTTGTTCCTCTTTTTCAAGGCATTTTTCAAAAAATTTAATCAAAAATTGATCTGTTTGCGTACTCAATGCCCCTATAGGAGCTGCATTTTCTCTGGGAGAAGTGCTGCTACTTCCCTGAGGAATGATGGTATCCGCTATAGAAGCGATAAGGCGCTCCTGATCGAAAGTGAAAAAGCCAGTATGGGTAATTTTATCCACCAACTGCCATTTCCAGTCTGCTACTGCCAGACCAGCAATGCCAAGTCCAGCAGCTCCGATGAGTTTTAGAGAAGTACGTCTTTGCATAGGTGCTTAAGATTGAGGGTAAGGAAACCAAACCCATTTCTAAACTAGTTTTTTTTTAAAAAGTGACCTAATCTTCTTGAATTGAATTGAACTATTTACATAGCATCATCCAAACACACTTATTTCCTATAGTCCAAAGGAGCTTGTCGATTTCCGACCAAGGAAGTATAGGTAAATCCTTCCCCTCTTCGGGAATTTAATTCCTGCAAAGCTTGGGATGTGACCGATGGGTTAATAAATATATCCATCGCCGTTAAGGTCAAGGTTTTAGCGGCTACCATCATGCCTTTTTGTCCAATACTCATGCCTCCCGCAGCGACCGCCTGCCAAGTATGTGCCGAGGTGCCCGGTACCCAAGTAGCGGTACTCAAACCTACAGTAGGTACCAACCAACTGATGTCTCCCACATCCGTGGAGCCCCCTCCTCCTTCTTCACTCACGACAAAGGGGGTAATTTTGGAAGCGTCTTCAGGGCTTACTTTCACTCCGGCAGGATAAGTCTTGATAATTTCTTCGGCAAATTTTCGCTCCTCTTCGCTGTAGGTAACCCCACCAATTTTTTCCAAATTTTTATGCATGATTCGCGCCAAGGTCTCATTCGGAAGTAAATTATACACCCCATTGATCACCTCGTATTCCATGCGAGTTTGGGTTCCTAAGGCTGCCCCCTCGGCTGCTTTGACCAAACGTTCAAAAATCTGTTGGACTACTAAGGCATCCGGGTGACGCACGTAATGGTAGGATTCTGCAAAGGCAGGCACTACATTAGGCGCTTCTCCTCCTTTAGTAATTACGTAATGCATGCGGGTTTCCATAGGCACGTGTTCTCGCATCAAATTGACCATGAAATTCATGGCTTCTACCGCATCTAAAGAAGACTTGCCTCGCTCTGGAGCCGCCGCCGCATGGGAGGCTTCTCCATAAAATCGAAATTTGGTGGAGATATTGGCTAGAGAAGATGTAGCCCCAGCTGCATTTTGCGCTCCTGGATGCCAGTGAAGCATGGCGTCCACATCCTGGATCAAGCCAGCGCGAGCCATGTATACCTTGCCTCCTCCCCCTTCTTCGGCTGGAGTTCCGTACACCCGTACTGTACCTTTAATCTTATTGGCCTTCATCCAATCCATCACCGAAATGCCTGCAGCTACCGATGCGGCCCCAAACAGGTGATGTCCACAAGCATGGCCAGCCCCCCCTGCAACTACCGGTTTACGAAAGGGAACCGCCTCTTGGGATACTCCTGGAAGGGCATCAAATTCAGCCATAATTCCAAGAACGGGTTTACCTGAACCGTATTCTGCTACAAAAGCAGTAGGAATACCCGCTACCCCTGCAGTCACTTTGAATCCGGCATTAGTGAGGGTTTTTTGGAGGAGTTGAGAACTGTTGGTTTCCAAATATCCCAATTCGGGATTGGCCCAAATTTGACGGGCCAAGTCTCCATAGAAATCAGCCTTTGCATCCAATTTGGTGAGTACCTCTTTTTCTTGCGCGAGAGCGCTAAAGATTGGGAGGAGAAAAATAAGAACGAGTAATTTTTTCATAAGTAATCGTTTTAAGTCCTTGAAAATAAAAATAGTTTTTAATGGAAACGTATATTTTTTGATTGAAGGAGAAAATCACCTGCCACTTGGAAGTTCCATCCAAGATACGTAAGAATTTTTAGCCCATTTTTAGTTGGCTAGGCTAAAAGAATTTTTCTCTTCTTTCTTCCGCCTGTACCAAGTCCATTTGCAAAAGTGGGTCCTTTTTGTAAATTGACTGACGTATCAAACTAATCGGCCATGAACGAATTGAATCGTAGAGATTTTCTCAAAGGCTCCACCGCCCTGATGACCCTTGCCAGCTTTGGCTTACTGGGAATGGATTTTAAAAATAAAAAAGGCCCTTTAAAGGTTGCCCTAATCGGTGCAGGTTGGTATGGAAAATCCGATTTATTTCGATTGATACAGGTAGCTGATGTGGAGGTGGTAGCACTTTGTGATGTAGACCAAAACATGTTAAAAGCAGCGGGAGACTTGGTTGCTCAACGACAAAAATCCAAGAAAGTACCTGAGCTTTTTGAGGATTACAGGGAATTGCTTCAAAAACATTCCTGTGATTTGGTGCTTATCGGTTCACCAGACCACTGGCATGCCTTACAGGCCATTGAAGCAATGAAATCAGGAGCACACGTCTACCTTCAAAAGCCCATCTCCGTAGATGTGATTGAAGGAGAGGCCTTGGTGGCTGCAGCGAGAAAATACAAGGTCAAATGCCAAATAGGCACGCAGAGAAAAAGCACTCCCCATTTGATGGCTGCAAAAAAACAAATTATCGATATGGGAATGCTCGGTAAAATCAGCCATGCAGAAGTGTGTTGTTATTTCCACATGCGTGCCAATGGAAATCCTCCCGAGGAGGCTGTTCCTGATTTTTTCAACTATGACTTATGGACAGGTCCTGCTCCTCTCCGGCCCTACGATGGACTTCCCCATACCCGCTGGTGGAGAACCTTTATGGAATACGGCAATGGAATTACAGGGGACATGTGTGTGCACATGCTGGATACCGTCCGCTGGATGCTTGGCTTGGGATGGCCTACACAGGTAAGTTCAACCGGAGGTATTTACGTACAAAAGGAAGGGAAATCGAATATTTCAGATACCCAAACGGCCATCTTTGAATTCCCCGAACTGCAAGTGGTATGGCAGCATAGGACTTGGGGCAATGCCCCCGATCCAGAATATCCTTGGGCATTTAAAATTTATGGAGAAAAGGGAATGCTAGCAGGAAGCACCATGCAGGCCGACTTTTTTCCCCAAGACAGCAAAGCAGAAAAAATTCACTTCGATTGTGTATTTGAACGAGAGGCTTATCCAGAGGATGTGACTGAAGATCGTATCGAACTCAATGCAGCGCCAGCAACGCGATTGCATTTAAAAAATTGGTTGGAATCCATAGATAAGGATACTTTACCCGTGGCTGACGTGTTGGATGGACATATTTCTACAGCTTCTTGTATTTTGGCCAATATCTCTATGGAACTTGGAGGAAGGCCTTTGCGCTACGATCCAAACACGCGAACAATACACAATGACCCAGAAGCAACGGCCAAGCTTAGAAGACCCTATCGAGGACCCTGGGAGCATCCTGAACCCAATTCGATCTAAGTTGACTAGCCAAAAATTCACTTAATTCGTCTACAGTAACAGGGATGAAAATCATGCGATAGTAAGGGCGAAGCCTGAGGTTAGGATGCGGTTTGCCTTCAAAATATTCAATCAATCTATCGAGTTGATCCAAATCAATGGCTTCAATTCTCACTTGGCCCAGTCCATCACGGAGCATCCCCAATACGCCAGCGGCACCTTGGGAAAGATCTATTTGCCGCTTTGAATTGCTAGGTAAACGATCATTTATTCTAACAATCACTGAAGTGTTTCGTCTAAGATTTGTAACTTTCACTACCGTTCCAAAAGGTAAAATTTTATGCGCAGCAGTTAGGCTATCCACGTGAAAAATCTCTCCATTTGCTGTTTTTCTTCTATGAAATTTTCCACCATAATAACTTGCTACACCTTTTTCTATCAGTAAGGAATCTGATTGAGCAGATACCTTTAGGGAAGTAAAAACTAAAAATAAAATTAATAAGTGCCTGAAAATCATAATAATTATATTTTTCTCTCTAGGTTCAAGAATAGTGCCAATTTCTGTCAATACTGATTCCCTCTTTTGGAAGCTGAAGCTGCTTATCCTATCTTGGAGCTAGGTTGGCCCTTACCTAAAATAAAAGGTTCATGACCTGGTTTTTTTGAGTTATCTATGTTAAAAATCCTTCATACCGCCGATTGGCATTTAGGCAAACGTCTTCAAGAATTTTCTAGACTAGAAGAGCAGAAGGAGGTATTGGATGAAATTTGCTCGATTGCAGATCAAGAAGAAATTGATTTAGTACTCTTGGCCGGCGACATTTTTGATACCTTCAACCCCGTCCACGAAGCGGTGGAGTTGCTATACAAAACCTTACGCCGCCTTTCCAAAAATGGGACTCGCCCCATCATCGCTATTTCTGGAAACCACGACAGCACCCAATTTGTAGAGGCTCCAGATCCTTTGGCAAGAGAGCTTGGCATTATTTTTTATAGCCGCTACGACAGCATCGTTCCTTGTGGCATCTTAGACTCAGGCATAACCTTACTTAGGTCCGAAAGCGGATTTTTGGAATTCAAATTACCTCAACACCATTTTCCCATTCGCATCATTTTGGCTCCCTATGCCAATGAAGTCCTTCTTCGAACCAACCTCGGAGAAGAAGATAAAGAGGCAGTTTTTCGGGATTTATTGGCTAAAAAATGGCAGCACTTGGCCGACACCTATTGCGATGATCAAGGGGTAAATCTCTTTTTAGGTCATTTTTATTTTATCCAAGAAGGGGATGCCTCTGCACCCTTAACCGAGCCCGAATCGGAGCGACCCATTTTGCATATTGGGGGTTCTCAGGCCTTATTTACGCAGCACTTGCCCCAGCAGGTCCAGTATGTAGCGCTTGGACACTTACATCGCTACCAGACGGTTAGTTCTTCACCTTGCCCGGTAGTCTATTCCAGCTCCCCCCTTGCCTATTCATTTTCAGAGGCAGATCAAGAAAAAAATGTGGTATTGATACATGCCAGGCCTCAGGAACCCATAAAATTTCAACCCTTTGCTCTAAAACGAGGGAGGCCCCTTTATCGCGTGCGATTCAGCTCCTTAGAAGAAACCTTGGCCTGGCTAGAGCAGCACCCCTATTGCTTTGTAGAGATCACTTACTTGACTGAAGAGTCGATCGATGCCTCTACGCGTAGAGCGATTTTCAAAGCTCACGATGGGATAGTGAACTTGATTCCTCAACTTAAGCATACCCTTGAACAAGGACCAATGGATCTCCGGGTAGATGATCTTAAAAAAGATATGGAAAGCCTTTTTAGGATGTATTACAAAAGTGAAAAAGGTCAAGAACCCAATGCCTACCTATTGGATTTATTTAAAGAAGTACTCAGCAAATCCACTGCCTCATGATTCCTATTCGTCTGGAAATCGAAGGATTGTATTCCTACAAGGAGCGCCAAGTCATAGAATTTGAGCGATTGACAGCAGCAGGTCTTTTTGGGATTTTCGGTGCCGTAGGAAGTGGAAAATCTAGCATCCTTGAAGCCATTCTCATTGCGCTATATGGAAGTCCCGAGCGCGTTTCCTCGTCTGGGGAGAGGGGCAGTATGATTCATCTGCAAAGCCCCCAGGTGGTACTTCATCTGATTTTCCGTACGGGGAAAAACAATGAAGCTACCTACAAAGCCCAATACAGTGCCAAGCGAAATAAAAAAGATCCTGAAAAAATTGAATCAGGAGACCATATCATTTACCAACAAGTGGGTCAAGAGTGGGAGCCTACCCAAAAAACTGCCGAAGAACTGGTGGGCATGAGTAAGGAGAATTTTAAGCAAACCATCATTATCCCCCAAGGTAAATTCAGGGCTTTTATTGATCAAAAACCCTTGGATCGTGCTGAAATGATGCAGCAATTATTCGGTCTGGATCGTTTTGACCTATCCGGCCCTACAGGTAGTTTGCTCAAAGTCGCCAAAGAAGGCAAAATCAGATTGGAAACCCAACTCAGTCCTTTGCAAGGAATTGCGAAAGAGGTACTGGAAGCAAAGGAAGCAGAAGTAAAGCTAGTGACCCAAGAAGCCCTAGCACAGGGTAAAAAGGTGATTCAAGGATCCGAAAGGCTTAAAAAACTAGACCTAACACGAAAATATTTCCTGCAATTAAAAGCCTTGAGGGAAGCAGCGCTGCAACTCCAAGCACAAGTACCAAGGATGCAGGAAAAAAAGAAGCAGTTCCAAAATTACCGTAAAGCCAAAACCTACCTTAAGCCCGTTTGGGATAGAATTCAGGATACCAAGAAAGATCTAGAAAAATACCAAGTCAGTTTTACGGACTGTAGCCGATTTAAAAAAATCTATGCAGAAGAACTAGCCACCCTGAAGGAGGAAGAGCAGGCGCTTCGCGAAAAAAATGAATTGAGGCCTCAGAGAGAAGCTAAAATAAGGGACCTTAAAAAAGTCTTGGAAATCCAAGAATTAAGAGGGAAGCAAGCCACCTTGCAGATCAAGTTGGAAGAATTGACCCCTAAACTTCAGGTGCTGAAAGAAAAAAGCCTAGACCTAGAAAAACAAATTAAAAGCATAGAAGCGCAGCAGGAGCAAGTTCCTCAAGCAGACCCAATTCTATTAGCCCAACTCAATACCTTATTGGATAAGATGGGCTCCCTAGAAGAGCGGAGCACTAGTCTGAGTGTTCAAATCCAAGACGAAGAAAAAGAGCTCCAAAAAAGGGCACTCCAACTCCAACAATGGGATGAACTCGTGCCGACGGGTGCGGCTAGCCTAGAACAAGGCTTGAACAAGCTGCAGGACAAAGTAAAGGATCTGGAAGGAGAAAAAGACCGACTCCTAAAAACCCAAGGATTGTCTTCCCATACCCATCTCTTGGTAGCGGGGCAAGCCTGCCCTCTATGTGGGTCATCCGAACACCCCCAACCCCTCAACAGCTCGGATTCCGAAGATAGCTTACAATCCTTAGAAGAGCAGCTCAAAAAAGAACAAGCCAGCCTAGAAGCATTGAGAAATGGGATTCACTCAAAAAAACTAGAAGAAATTCAACTTGCCAACAGTCAAAAAAATCTAGCCGATAAAAACCAAGAACTCCAGAAGCTATCCTTGGATCTAAAAGGGCTGATCCAATCCTTGAGCGATCTGGGAATTGCAGATAAAAAGACCCTAGAGGAAAGACTTGAAAGCCTAAATACCCATCACCAACGCTGGAACGGCTTACATAAGGAGCTGGAGGGATTGCGTAAGGAATGGCATTCACAAAGAGGAAAGGTAGCAGAGGAAGAAAAGGCCTTACAACAATTTTTATTGCAAAATCAAGATCTTTTTTCCAGAATTTCTACCCAAGAGCAAGCCATACATGACCTGGAATTTTGTCAAACATTTTTTCAGAAAAGCCAACAAGAAATACATGGAACCATTGCCAAAGTGGAGCGAGATATAGAAGAGGCTGCAAAGGACTTATTGGGCATACAAAAGCATATTGATTCCAAAAAATCTTACCAAAGTAAAAATGAGGCAGACTTGAAGAATTTTGAAAAGGAGTTGATTTCCCATCAAAAAAAATGGGGCGATCTGCAACAAAACTTCGAAGCTTTAATTTCTTCCCATGGATTTACACAGGAGCAAGAACTCCTCCACATGATGGAGCTGAATCTGGATGTAGATAAAATTGAATCCGAACTTCAGGACTTCGATCAAAAGCTAGCCTCAACAACTTCCAAAATTCAAGAATTAGAAGCAGAGGAAGGAGTAATTTCATTTTCTGAAGAGCAATTTCAAGTTCAACAGCAGGAACTTCAAGAAGACCAAGAAAAGGAAAAGGAGTTTTTATCTAAAAAAACGCTACTTCAAAAGGAGGTGGAAGACATTACTGAAGAGCTTGAGGAGAAAAATCGACTTTCTCAGCAATTTCTTGAACTAGAAAACCGAGAAGCTCATCTTTTGGTATTGGAAAAATTATTTACTGGAAAGGGATTTGTAAAGTATGTGAGCTCTATCTATTTGCGGGAACTCTGCAACACTGCCAACAAGAGGTTTATGAAGTTGACTAAAAATAGCCTGAGTTTAGAGATAGACGATAGCAACACCTTTTGGGTGATAGATTACCTCAACGGGGGTAAAAAACGACTTTTGAAAACCCTCTCTGGGGGACAGACATTTCAGGCTTCCCTATGCTTGGCTTTGGCTTTGGCAGAAAAAGTAAAAATGCTAAATCAAGCAGATCAGAGCTTTTTCTTTTTGGATGAAGGCTTTGGAGCTTTGGACAAAACCTCCTTGCGGGTGGTCTTCGAAACCTTAAAATCGTTACGTCACGAGAATCGGATCGTGGGTATAATTAGCCACGTGGAAGAATTACAACAAGAAATCGGGGTCTATGCGCAAATTGATTTGGATCCTGAGCTAGGTTCGCAGGTGAGCTACTCGTTCTAATTTCTGACTAGGCTAATGCTCTTTAAAAAAAAGTTTGTCCAGCAAATAAGTAGAAGTCATCTTCTATATTTTTGTTTCCTGGATTAGCATAAAAAACCCTGACGAAAGCCAGGGATTTTTAGAAACTAAGAAACCTCACTTGAAAAATTCTTTGTTCACCCAAGACAATTCTTCAGGTCGAACTGTATGCAATTGATCTTCAAACAATCGAAGACTTACCTTTGCCCCCATGTGCTTTAGCACTTCAACCGAATCGTATATTCTTTGTACTGGAACGTGCATGTCACGCTTACTACTGCTAATGAAAATGGGGGTGCCACTAAAATCCCCCTGATAATTTTCCTTGTTCAACTTCTCCCCAATCAAGCCTCCAGTAAAAGCCACAATGCCTCCAAATTTCTGTGCGTGACGTGCTGTAATTTCTAAGGTTAGGCAAGCTCCTTGAGAAAACCCTATGAAATAGATTTGCTCAGGAGTCTTTCCCTTTTCTAAAAGAAATTGAAAGAGATGATAAACCTGTAATAAAGACGAATTCAAGGCCAAAAGGTTGCCTTGATCACTGGCCATAAATCCATAGGGATACCAGGTGTGCTGATCGGCTTGTGGGGCAAACAAGGCAAAGTCGGAAAGATGTAAGTAATCCACAAGGGATAAAATACTCTCTGCAGTGGAGCCCCGCCCGTGTAGGAATATGGCTACTTTCTTGGCCTGTGCCAAGGGCATCCCAGCTTGAATCCAGTTAGACATAGTTTTCAGGTTGAAAAGTTACTGGAGGTAAGGAAGATTCGATTTGCTTCCTTTTTCCTTCTACCCAAGCTGGCAATCTAAGTGATGTGCCCAAGTGAGCTTCATCCTCATCTATTGCAAAGCCAGGAACATCGGTGGCAATTTCAACTAATATTCCCCCTGGCTCTCTAAAATAGATGGACTTAAAGTAGTTCCGATCTCGAACCTCAGTCACACCAAATCCCAGCTTAATAAGAGATTGTTGCATTTCAAGTTGTGTCATTTCATTTGGGGTTCTAAAGGCCAAATGGTGTACTGATCCAGCACTTTGAATGCCTCTTTGCCCCTTGGGCTCTTGCAAGATATCTATCCATTGCCCAGGTTTTCCATCTAATCCATACCGGAATCTATAGCCTTCTTGATCAAAAAAGTGGTAATTCAGGTGCTCTAGAAGCAAATTCTCCGTAAGATCTTTGGATCGAAGTGCCATGGTGGCCCCATAAAATCCCTTGATTGCATGGGGAAGGGGTATCCCTTCAAAAGTCCAGCCCATGCGCTCATCTTCAGCGTTGGCGACCAATTCGATTCCCATCCCATCTTGGTCCTCAAAACGAAGTAAAGGATGTCCAAAACGGGTCAATCGATCGGAAATAATGACTCCGAATCTTTTTAATCGCTCTTCCCAAAAATCTATGCTATCCTTTCCAATTGAAAACGCCGTGTGAGTTACTTCTCCAATTCCCTTTAATCCTCGCCTTGCACCGGGAAAAGGAAATGTAGTAAAGACCGTTCCAGGATGTCCCAAGGCATCTCCAAAATAAAAATGATAGACGTCTGGGGCATCAAAATTGATTGTTTTCTTCACCAATCTGAGCCCCAAAATACCTGCATAAAAGTTGATATTTTTTTGGGGATCTCCTGAAATGGCTGTGATATGATGGATACCTAGAATAGATGGAGACATGAAAAAAGAATAAATAAAGGAGTCTAAACTAGACCCCTTATGAAGTTGAATTTCCTTTTGTGTTGAATTATTGCTTAACTAACTGAACACTCAACTGCAAACGAACCTGATCACTAACTACTACAGAGCCAGCTTCGGTAACGGCAGACCAAGTAAGTCCAAAATCTTTTCGATTTAGTTTTCCTTCCAATTCAAATCCAGCCTTGGTTTGCCCATAAGGATCAGCTACGGTACCCCCATAGGTCACTTCCAAGATGACACTCTGGGTGATTCCTTTCATGGTAAGGCCTCCTAACAATTGATAGTTGCCTCCTTGGTGGGCTAACTTTCCAACAAATGAAATTTTTGGAAAGTTGTCCGCATCAAAAAAATCAGCAGACTTGAGGTGGCCATCTCTATCGGATTGGTTGGTATCGATACTACCTACTTCCAGTTGAAAGGAGACGGATGCATTTGCAAAGTCTTCTGTGCTAGATTCCACCTGTCCTTCAAACTTTCGGAAATATCCAGTCACGGTAGAGATGACTAGGTGTTTTACTTTAAATGCTACTTCAGAGTGGGTAGGGTCGATTATCCATTTGATAGTGCTCATTGTTGGTTTAGTTTGTGTTTAATTTGTAGATGGATTGGGTTTGTATTCATTTTTTTAGCCCCTAAGCTTATCCAAAAGCCCATTGAGGAGAAGTAATTCCTTTTCATCTAGATGAACCATTTCTTTATTGATTTCCATAATTTGGTTTTCTAAAATTCCCAGTAACTCCAGCCCTTTAGGGGTAATTTCCACATCCACTTGTCTTCTATCGAGAGGGCACTCTTCTCGCTTTACCAAACATTTGGCTACAAGCTTATCCACTAAGCGGGAGGCATTTGACATTTTATTTAGCATTCTTTCTTGAATGGCCGCCATAGTAGCCGGTTTTCCTCCTTGTCCTCTAAGAATGCGAAGTACATTGTACTGCTCTGGGGAGAGGTCGCAAGGTTTAAACAAGGCATTTTGGAAGGTCACCAGGTAACTGTGCGTGTAGAGTAAATTTACTACCGCTTTGTGGTGAAGGTCTTTAAATTCTACTTGCTGAATCTCTTCTTCAATCCTTGGCATAGG